>JASFUT010000011.1:0-24705 GCA_050050175.1 Chromatiales bacterium | reverse complement strand
GGCACGCGCAACCCATCCCGCTACAATCCCCGTCTCCTGTCTCCTGTCTCCTGTCCAGCGTCCGGTCATAATGCCGCAACAGGTCCGGATTAAGGTCGGGGCTGAGCCACAAGCAAGACGGAGCTGCCGACGTGACTTACACGGACAAGATCGAATTCCCGCCGAGCACGCGGGCCGTATGCGAACAGCGGGCGCTGCTCGACGACATCGCCTACTGCGAGGCGCGACTCGAGCAGATGGGTCACCTGGGCGACTGCGCCTACGAGAGGGCCATGACCCGCTTCTACGAAGCGCTGGTGGACGAGAAGCGGCGTTCTCTCGAGGATCTCCGCAGGACTCCCCCTGTTGCCGCACCGATCCGAGGAGGCCCGGGTTGACTCACGTCAATGCGCGTCGCCCGGCGCGGCGCTACGGTCATACTCGGCGGGGCGATCAAGGTCGTCTCCGCGGATGAAGCGCTAGCCTGCGGGCCAGGGGCGGGGGCCGACTGCCTCCCGGACTTCGCTCCTCGGCCCGCTTCCTTTGCGCCCTGACCCGGGCCGGCGTCGTCCCTTCAGACGCCGTAGTAGCCCCGATACCACTCCACGAAGCTCGCCACCCCCTGCTCGACCGTGGTGGCGGGCCGGTAGCCGGTGTCGTTCGTCAGGTCTGCCACGTCCGCGTAGGTGGCGGGCACGTCGCCGGGCTGCAGAGGCAGCAGGTTCTTCTCCGCCTTCCGGCCCAGGCAGTGCTCCAGCACCTCGATGTAGTGCATGAGCTCCACCGGCCGTTGATTGCCGATGTTGTAGAGCCGGTAGGGCGCACTGCTGCTGGCGGAGTCCGGCGCGTCCCCGGACCAGTCCGGATTGGGCGCCGCGACCCGGTCCAGCACCCGGATCACCCCCTCGACGATATCGTCGATATAGGTGAAATCCCGCCGGTGACGGCCATGGTTGAATACGTCGATGGGCTCGCCGGCCAGGATGCTGCGGGTGAACTTGAACAGCGCCATGTCCGGACGGCCCCAGGGGCCGTACACGGTGAAGAACCGCAGGCCGGTGGTCGGCAGCCCGTAGAGATGGCTGTAGGTATGCGCCATCAGCTCGTTCGCCTTCTTGGTCGCCGCGTACAGGCTCAGCGGATGATCCACGTTGTGGTGCACCGAGAAGGGCATGTTGGTATTGGCGCCGTAGACGGAGCTGCTCGAGGCATATACCAGGTGCTCCACCCCATTGTGCCGGCAGGCCTCGAGGATGTTGGCGAAGCCCACCAGGTTGGTGTCCACGTAGGCCAGCGGATTCTCTATCGAGTAGCGCACGCCCGCCTGCGCCGCCAGGTTGACGACCCTATCGGGCCCGTGCCGCTCGAAGGCCTCCGCCACGCCACGCCGGTCCTCGAGATCCAGGCGGGCGTCGGTGTAGGCGTCATGGTCGAGGGTGCGGGCGAGTCTCGCCTTCTTCAGCGCGACGTCGTAGTAGGGGTTGAGGTTGTCGATACCGACGACCTCGTCGCCGCGCCCGAGCAGGCGCAGGGCGAGCGCGGAACCGATGAAGCCGGCACTTCCCGTGACCAAGACCTTCATGGTGCATAATTCCCCTTGAGCGAAGCCGCGTGCGGTCTACAGGCGGCCGTCCGCCTGATCCCGCGGCAGCAGGTGCTTGATGTCGTAGATCACGCCCCCCTCCGCACAGAGACCCCGAAGCGTCGCCGGCGGCATCGCCCGGAACTGCCGGTGGGCCACGGCCAGGACGACGGCGTGATAGGTCCCCTCGACCGGCGCCTGGATCGGGCGGATGCCGTACTCCTCCTCCGCCTGGTCCGCGTCCACCCAGGGGTCGTAGACATCGACGTCGATGCCGTATCCGGCCAGCTCCCCGATGATGTCCACGACCCGCGTGTTGCGCAGGTCCGGGCAGTTCTCCTTGAAGGCAAGCCCCATGACCAGGGCGCGGGCGCCGGCGCACGGCAGGCCCTTGCGCACCATGAGCTTGATGACGTTGCTGGCGACATAGGCCCCCATGCCGTCGTTGATGCGCCGGCCCGCCAGGATCATCTCAGGATGGTGGCCGATGGCCTGGGCCTTGTGGGTGAGGTAGTAGGGGTCCACCCCGATGCAGTGCCCGCCCACCAGGCCCGGGCGGAAGGGCAGGAAGTTCCACTTGGTGGCCGCGGCGCTCAGTACCTCTTCGGTGTCTATGCCCAGACGGTTGAAGATGATGGCCAGCTCGTTGATCAGAGCGATGTTCACGTCGCGCTGGGTGTTCTCGATCACCTTCGCGGCCTCGGCGACGCGGATGCTGCTGGCCATATGGGTTCCGGCCGTGACGATGGACCGGTAGAGCGCGTCGACGAACCGGGCCGCCTCCGGGGTGGATCCCGAGGTCACCTTCACGATGCTCGACAGCCGGTGCTCCTTGTCCCCCGGATTGATCCTCTCGGGGCTGTAGCCGACGAAGAAGTCGCGGTTGAGCCTGAGCCCCGACACCTCCTCCATGATCGGCACGCACACCTCCTCGGTCGCCCCCGGGTAGACGGTGGACTCGAAGACCGCCACGTCACCCGCGCCGAGCAGCCCCCCCAGCATTCGACTGGCGTTGACCAGCGGGGAGAGGTCGGGCTGCTTGTACTCGTCGATGGGCGTGGGGACGGTGACTACGTAGGTGTTGCAGGCCGCGAGCTCCGCGGGGTCGTCGGTGTAGCTCAAGTGCTCGATCCGGGCAAGCTCCTCGGGCTCGACCTCCAGAGAGCTGTCCCTTCCGGCGCGCAGCTCCTCGATCCGCCGGGGATTGACGTCGAAGCCGATGGTCGGGAATCGCTTGCCGAGCTGGACCGCGAGCGGCAGACCGACGTAACCAAGGCCCAGAACACCGATCCTGGCGTCATCGAGAGAGAGCATGTGCGCGAGAACCCGCTGAGTCGATGAAACGGCCGGCGGGCGCTCGGCGGCGCCGGCGAAGCGCTGGCATGATACCCCGGACGGGCCGTGAATACGAGTCGCCTGAAGCGCGCCGATGATGTGACCTGCGCCCGTTGGCAACGGCTGAATCTTCCGCGTCCGCTGCTGTATACTGCAGGGCTTTCGCAGGGAGCGCAGGTCCCGTATACGGACCGGTAGATGCAGGCCGATCGCCTGATGCGGCGTTCGGGCCGCGTGCACGGGGGTTGGGAAAATCGCTAGATGATCAGGCTGTTCGGACACTACGTCTCGAAGCTGTATGTAGTCCTGGGGATTCTCGAGCTCGGCCTGTTCTACGTCGCGCTGCTTATCGGCTTCCAGCTCGGCTACCCCGGGGCCGGACTTGCCGATATCCCGCCGGACCTGCCGCTGTTCGCCGCTGCGGGGCTCTTTGCAGTGATCCTCTCATCGGCCGTCGTGGCCATGGGGCTGTACCAGCGGACGACCCCGGAGGGCTCCGCCGGGCTGATCCTGCGCCTGGGGATCAGTCTGATCCTGGCGAGCATGGCGCTCAGTCTCCTGTTCTACGCCTTTCAGGACCTTTTCCTGGGCCGAAAGGTGGTGGGCTCCGCGCTGCTGATCTCGTTCTTCGGAGTGCTGCTGCTGCGCGGGGCCTACTTCCGCGCCTTTGGCACCGACTCCCAGAAGCACAGGCTTCTCGTCCTCGGCACGGGGCAGTGCGCCAGGCAGATTCAGATGCTCGAGACTCCCGAGGCAAGGTTCAGGGTGGTCAGCTTCGTCAGCCTGGGCGGCGACAGCAGCGCCGTGCCCGAGGATCGCCACGTGAGGCTGGACGAGGGCGGGAGACTGCTGGACCTGGCTGTCGCCTCCGACGTGGACGAGGTAGTGGTGGCGGTCGACGAGAGGCGCGGTCGCCTGCCGCTGGACGAGCTTCTCGACTGCAAGATGAACGGCTTTCCCGTCATCGATCTGCTCACCTTCTTCGAGAAGGAGGCCTGCCGGGTAAACACGGACCTGCTGAACCCCAGCTGGATCTTCCACTCCAACGGGTTCTTCGTGGGTGCGTTTGCGGAGCAGTGGAAGCGGGCGCTCGATCTGCTCGCGGCAGTGGTACTGCTGATCCCCGGCTCCCTGCTGATGCTGGTCGTCGCGGCCGCGAGCACGATCGAGTCGAGGGGGCGCCATCCGGTCTTCTTCCACCAGACCCGCGTCGGCCGGCACGGAAAGCCTTTTACCCTGCACAAGTTCCGCAGCATGGGGCCGGACGCGGAATCGGATGGCGTGGCGCGATGGGCGACGCCCGGGGACGACCGGGTCACACCCCTCGGGCGGTTCATCCGCAAGACGCGCCTGGACGAGCTTCCGCAGCTGCTCAACGTGCTCCGGGGAGAGATGAGCCTGGTGGGCCCGCGCCCGGAGCGACCGGAGTTCGTCGGGGAGTTGGAGAAGAAGATCCCGTACTATGCAGAGCGTCATCGCGTGAAGCCGGGGATCACCGGCTGGGCCCAGCTACAGTACCAGTACGGTGCCAACGCCGAAGACGCCAAGCAGAAGCTCCAGTATGACCTCTACTACGTGAAGAACGCGAGCCCATTCCTCGATCTCCTGATCCTGCTCGGCACCGTGGAGGTGATTCTTCTTGGCAAAGGCGCGCGCTGAGGAGATGGTCGGGGCCCGGACATCCGGTGCGGCTCGCGAACCGGCGCCCCGGCGGTGGCCATGGACACCCTAGTGGCCGTCGGCTATGCGACCGCGGGCGGGTTGTTCGGCCTGCTTGCGATCCTCCTCCTGACCAGCTGGCGGGGCCGCCTCCAGGGGGGGCTGCTGCTCCTGGCCTGCGTGGTCTCGGCCATTTGGGCAGGCGCCTTCGCGGCCCAGGCGGGATTCCAGGTCCTTCCCTCGAGTGTTCTGTGGAGTCTCGAGGCGCTGCGTGGCGGCGTATGGGTCGCGTTCCTCGCGGGTCTGCTCCTGCCCACCATCGATCGGGCGCGCAGCTACGGCCGGTTCATGCGCGGTCTGCGCAACGGCGTCCTGCTGGTCTGTTTGATCCTTATGGTGCCGTTCGACCATCAGGCGCTGATCGGCTACGCCCTGCCCGCATGGTTGACGAACCTCGACGCCCGTTTCCTGGGGCAGCTGGCGGTGGCTGTCGCCGGTCTGGCCTTCGTCGAGCAGTTGTATCGCAACACACCCCGGGATCAGCGTTGGGGCATCAAGCATCTGTGCATCGGCCTGGGGTGCATGTTCGTCTACGACTTCGCCCTGTTCGCGGACGCGCTGCTGCTCAAGCGCCTCAATCCGGAGCTGTGGAGTGCGCGGGGTGCGGTGAATGCACTGATCGTGCCCTTCGTCGCCCTGTCCACTTCACGCAACCCGCACTGGTCGCTGAGCCTTTTCGTCTCCCGCAAGGCGGTGTTTCACACCACCACGCTGTTCGCGGCGGGCGCCTACATGCTGCTCATGAGCCTGGCGGGCTATTACATCAAGGCCCGCGGCGGGGAATGGGGCGGATTTCTCCAGACGGTCTTCTTGTTCGCAGCCGGGCTGATGCTGCTGGCGCTGCTGTTCTCCGGCCAGCTGCGGGCACAACTGAAGGTGCTTCTCAGCAAGCACCTTCACCGCTCCCGGTACGACTACCGCGACGAATGGCTGCGCCTGGTACGTACGCTCACCGGGAAGGACACGGAGTCCCATCTGTTCGAGCGGGTGATCCGCGCACTGGGCGAGATCGTTGAGAGTCCCGCGGGGGTCCTGTGGCTTTGCCAGGGGCAGGGGAGCTGTGCGCCCGCGGCGGGGTGGAACAGGCCGGTTCCCCGGCTGCGCGCGGGGATGCGCCTCGGCGCCCTGACAGAGTTCTTCCGCTCCCGGGAATGGGTGGTCAATCTCCACGAGGCGGACAGCGGGCGCAGGACGTACGACGGGGCGCCCCTGCCTTCATGGGTCGGCGAGCTCGACGACGCCTGGCTGATCGTCCCGCTGCTCCACGAAGACAGCGTGCAGGGCTTCGTCGTGCTGTCCCCGCCCCGTGCGCGGCTCACCCTGAACTGGGAGGACCTGGATCTGATCAAGACGGCGGCACGCCAGGCGGCCGGGTACCTCGCGCAGTACCGGGCGGCCAAGGCGCTGTCCGAGGCGCGGCAGTTCGAGGGGTTCAACCGACTGTCGGCCTATGTCATCCATGACCTGAAGAACCTCATCGCCCAGCTGTCGCTCGTGGCCAAGAATGCACGCCGCCACAGGGACAACCCGGCGTTCTTCGAAGACGCCGTGACGACCATCGAGAATGCCGTCGCAAAGATGAATCGCCTCATGACGCAGCTGCGCAGCGCCGCAGCCGGCGGGCAGGCCGTGCTGGTCGACCTGCGCCGGGTGCTGCGCGAAGTGGTGGACGAGCGCTCGGATCAGCGGCCGGTGCCCTCGCTGGACGACGGCGGCGGGGAGGTCTGGGTCGAGGCCGAGGTGGATCGTCTGGTCTCCGTGCTGGGGAACGTGGTCCAGAACGCCCAGGACGCGACTCCGGCGGACGGGCGGGTCGAGGTGAGGCTGCGCGGGCTACCCGGCCAGGCTATAGTAGAGGTTCGCGACACCGGCGTCGGGATGGACGAGGAGTTCGTCCGGGAACGCCTGTTTCAGCCTTTCTATTCCACCAAGGGTCTGACCGGCATGGGCGTCGGGGCTTACGAGTGCCGGGATTTCGTCCAGGCGGCCGGTGGGACCGTGGATGTGACGAGCACCCCCGGGACGGGCACGACATTCACGGTGGTGCTGCCGCGCGCCGAGGCCACCGCCGAACAGCCGGACGATCGATCGGCCAGCGAGGGCTTGAGGGCTTGAGCATCGAGGAGAGACGACTGCTCGTGGTGGAGGACGATCCGGGCCTCCAGAGCCAGCTTCGCTGGAGCTTCGACGGCTACCAGGTGCACCTGGCCGACGATCGGGAGTCGGCGCTGGCGCAGCTGCGCCGATTCTCCCCCGGCGTCATCACCCTGGACCTGGGTCTGCCCCCCGATCCCGGCGGCGTCAGGGAGGGGTTTGCGACGCTCGAGCAGATCCTGTCGCTCGCGCCGGAGACCAAGGTCATCGTGGTGACCGGGCACAACGACGCGCAGAACGCGGTGCGGGCCATAGGCCTGGGGGCTTACGACTTCTATGAGAAGCCCATCGATCCGGATTTGCTCGGCCTGGCCGTCGAGCGCGCCTACCGCGTGTATTCCCTGGAGCAGGAGAACCGGCGCCTGATGCAGCAACAGGCCAGCTCGCCGCTGGACGGGCTGATCGCCGCCAGTCCGGAGATGCTGAAGGTGTGCCGCACCATCGAGAAGCTGGCGCCGACTGATGTCACCACCCTGATCCTCGGTGAGAGCGGCACCGGCAAGGAGGTGCTCGTGCGTGCCCTGCACCGGTTGAGCAGCCGTTCCGCGGGCCGGCTGGTGGCGATCAACTGTGCGGCCATCCCGGAAAACCTGCTCGAGAGCGAGCTCTTCGGCTACGAGAAGGGCGCGTTCACGGGTGCGACCCGGACCGCCAAGGGCAAGATCGAGCTGGCCGACGAGGGTCTCCTGTTTCTGGACGAGGTGGGAGACCTGCCCATGGCCCTGCAGGCCAAGCTATTGCGCTTCCTCCAGGAGCGGGTGATCGAGCGGGTCGGAGGACGCCAGGAGATACCGGTCGACGTGCGCGTGGTCTGCGCGACCCACCGCGACCTGCCGGCTCTCATCGCGGAGGGTGCCTTCCGCGAGGATCTCTACTACCGGATCAACGAGGCCGTGATAAGGGTCCCGCCGCTGCGTGAGCGGACCGGCGACGCAGTGGTTCTGGGCAAGGCGTTCCTGGAGCGCTTCGCCCGGGAGCTCAACCGCGGTGTCCTCGGCTTTTCGCGGGAGGCGCTCCACCGAATCGAGTCCCATGGCTGGCCGGGGAACGTGCGCGAGCTTGAGAACCGCGTCAAGCGTGCGGTGATCATGGCCGACGGCAGTCAGATCAGCGCTGAGGACCTGGAGCTCGAGGACGCCCAGGCCGAGCCCGAGCCGTTCAACCTGCGAGAGGTACGGGACCATGCCGAGCATCGTGCTGTGTGCCGGGCACTGGAGCGCACCGGCCGGAACATATCCAAGGCCGCGGATCTGCTCGGCATTACGCGGCCTACCCTGTACAACCTGATGCGGAAGTTCGACATCAAAGAATGACCGGCCGGCCCGCCGAGGCCCGGCTAGCGAGTGGAGTGTACATGAGCTTTTTCCGACACCATATCATGCGGGCGGGTGCGCTGGCGGCCTGCGTCCTTTGGAGCACACTTTGTCCGGCGGCCGACTCGCTCGAGCAGGCCCGAAAGTGGCTCGACGACGGCAATCCGAAGGCAGCCGTCATCGAGCTCAAGAACGTCCTGCAGTCCGATCCGGCGAACGCCGGGGCCCGTATACTCCTGGGCGACGTCTACCTGCGTCTGGGCGACGCGCAGTCCGCCGAGAAGGAGTTTCGCCGCGCAGCCGACCTGGGGGCTGAAAAGCCGCGCTGGCAGGCCGGCCTCGGCGAGGCGCTCCTGAGGCAGGGCCGTTTCGACGAGCTCCTCTGGGACATCCCCCCCGACGATTCCCAGCCCGGCCCCCATCGCCAGACCGTGCTGGAGCTGCGGGGACGGGCGTGGATCGGCGAGGGGGATCTGGACCGGGCGCTGACCAGCTTCGACCAGGCGCTGGAGATCGGTCCCCCGACGGCGGCGGCCTTGGTCGGCAAGGCCCGCGTTCGGGCGTTACGGGGCGACACCGGCGCGGCGCTCGAGCTGGCGGGGGAGGCCCTGGCGCTGGACGACCGGAGCCTCGACGCTCTGACCACGCGTGCGGAGCTGCTGCGGCGCGAAGGCGACATAGCGGGCTCCCTCCGCGACTATGCGCGGGCTGTGGAGCTCTATCCCTGGAGCCCGCAGGCCCGGCTCGGGCTGGCGACGGCCCGCGCGGTCAGCGGGGATCTCGAGGCGGCGCTCGCGGAGCTCGATCGACTGGACGAGCGTGTCGGCAATCTCGCCACGACGGTGTTCCTTAGGGGGGTCATCTACGCGCGGCTGGGACGCCTGGCCGAGGCCGAGGAGCAGGTCCAGCTGATTCTGCGCGGCACCCCGGAAGACGCCCGCGCCCAGCTGCTCTACGGTGTCATCGCCTATGCCCGGAACAAGCCGGACCTCGCAGCGGACATGCTCAGCCGGGCCGTGGCCAAGATGCCCGCTCAGCCGGACATACTGAAGCTCCTGGGGGCGATCCGGCTGAAGCTCGGCGACAACCAGGGTGCCCGCCAGGCGCTGGAGCAGGCCCTGGAGGCGGCGCCCGAGGACCCCCAGCTGCTTGCGCTGCTCGGTACCACCTATCTGCGCCAGGGTGAATCGTCACAGGCCTCGGAGATGTTCCACCGAGCGGTCGAGGCCGCGCCCGACCTGGGGGCGGTCAGGGCGCAGATGGCGCTGGGTCTGCTCGCGCAGGGCGACACCTCGGCGGCCATTAGCGAGCTGAAGTCCGCCGTCGAGCTGGATCCCAGCCTCGTGCAGGCGGATCTGCTCCTGGTGCTCTCGTATATCAGGCGGGGCGAATACGAGAAGGCGGTTGCCGCCGCCCAGGACCTGGAGAGGCGCCGCCCGGAAGATCCGGTCGCCTACAACCTGACCGGCCTGGCCTTCAAGGCGAAAGGGGAGAGTGCGAAGGCGCGCGAGCGCTTCCGCAAGGCGCTCGACCTCGACCCGGGCTTCTCGGTGGCCGGACTGAACCTCGCCCGCATGGCCATGGCCGATAATGATCCGGATGCCGCCGAGAAGGACTACCGGGGGGTCCTCGAGCACGACCCGGCCAATCTGACCGCGTTGGTCGGCATGCTGACCCTTGCCGGGAGCCGGGGCGATCAGGAGGCCTTCGAGAAATGGCTGGAGCGCGCCGTCGACCGCCGGCCCGGGGCCGTGCAGATCGGCGTGATCCATGCGCGCTACCTGATGGCCCAGGGCGAAATGGACAAGGCCCTGGCGGTCGCGACGGAGCTCTCTCAGGCGCATCCCAGCAATCCGGCTGTTCTGGAGGTGCTGGGCCGGGCGCAGCTCGGCGCCGGGCGCGCGGCCATTGCTGCCCAGACCCTCAGCGCCCTGGTCGAGCGCCGGCCTGACTCCGCCGAGGCCCACTACCTGCTCGGTGCGAGCGAGGCGGCCGCCGGCAACACCGCGGCGGCGCGTGAGCAGCTCGAGACGGCAGTGGCATTGGACCCCGACCATATGGCGGCGCGGGTCGCTTTGGCCGAGCTTGCCCTGAAGGCGGATGAAGGTGAGCAGGCCCTCTTGATCGGGGAGCGGCTGCGCGAGGACGTGCCCGATCAGGCGGTGGGGTACGAGGTCAGCGGGGCGGCGCTGTTGCGCCTCGATCGACCGGACGATGCGCTGGCCATGTACGAGAAGGCCCAGGCGCTCAGACCCACCGCCAACACCGCGCTGATCCTGGCGACACTCTATGGAAGGCTCGATCGGCCGGCCGAGGCCCGGGGCGTGCTCGAGACCTGGCTCGCCGAGCATCCCGAAGACGTCAACGTCCTAAGACAGCTCGCCATGCTGCATCTGCGCGAGGGCCACTCAGAGGAGGCCATCGGTCGTTACGAGCAGGTCGCCCGCCTGTCCCCGGACGACAGTCTTGCGCTCAACAACCTGGCTTGGCTCTACTTCGAGACGGGGGACGACCGGGCGCTCGCGACCGCGGAGAAGGCGTATCAGCTCGATCCGAACAAGCCGGAAGTCCTCGATACCTACGGTTGGATCCTGCTCCAGAAGGGCCAGCTGAGCCCGGCCCTGAACATACTGCAGCAGGCGATGCTCAATGCGCCGCACAATCCGGAGATCGCGTTTCACACGGCCAGTGCCATGGGCGAGGCGGGCAGGATCGATGATGCCCGCCGGCTCCTTCGGCGGTTGGTCGGCGAGCATCCGCAGAGTGACTATGCCGCCAAGGCCCAGGCCCTACTGAACGATCTCTGACAGGGCGTCGAGCCCGAGCCTCCGGGCGCCCGCCAGCGCGAGCAGGGCGCTGCCGTAGGCGGCCTGCTGCCGCGGCGCCAGGACGACGGGGATGCCCAGAAGGCGCTCGCGGATGCGCCGCCAGGCCGGGTTGCGGGCCCCGCCGCCGATGCTGAGGACGCGCCCGGGCGGCGGCGCGCCCAGGGCGGCCAGCCGCCTGTAGCCGCTGCGCTCGATCGCGGCGATTCCCTCCAGCAGGCCCTGAAAAAACCGCACCGGATCGTCCGGCCTCGGCTCTGTCAACGGCGCCCTGGAGGGGTCGTTGACCGGAAAACGCTCCCCCGGCCGCAACAGCGGATAGTATCCGAGCCCCGTGGGTGTCCGCGGATCCAGCTTGGGCTCCATGGCGGCCATCTCCTCAGGCGAGAAGAAGCGCCGGAGCACGGCTCCACCGCTGTTCGACGCCCCCCCGGCGAGCCACAGGTCGCCCAGACGGTGGCTGTATACACCGTTCGCTGCGCAGAAAACCGGCTTGGCCGCGAGGATCTTTACGACCAGCGTGCTCCCCAGGCACGTCACCGCGTCTCCCGGACTGCGGGCCCCGGCTGCCAGGGCCGCGGCCGTGCTGTCTGTAGTGCCGGTGACGACCAGGATGTCGGCGGGCAGGCCGAGGAGGCCCGCAAGCCCCGGGCGAAGCGGACCGACCGCGGTGCCGGCGGGCAGCACTTCGGGCAGCAGCCGCGGGGGTATGCCCAGGGCGGGGTCGCGGATCCAGGCGGGCCAGGTGCGCCGCGCCGCATCGTAGCCGAGCTTGAGGCAGTTGTTCTCGTCGCTGATGCCGGGTCGGCCGGTGAGCCGCCCGAGAATCCAGTCCGCCTGGTGCAGCGCGAAGGCCGCCCGGAAGACGGTCTGGCCGTGGCACAGCTCCACCAGCTTGGCGAGGCTGGAGGACGGGCTGTGAACGGCGGTGTCGGCGGGGGCGGTCGCGGAGAGGCGCTCCAGCGCGCGGGCGCCGCTGCAGTCGTCGTACATCAGGGCGGGTCCCAGCGGTGCCCCGGCCTCGTCGGCAAGCAGCAGGGTCGCGGATGTGCCGTCGATCGCCAGGGCCCGCGGCCGATGGCCCGGGAGATCTCCTGCAAGGGTCCGGAGCACCCCGACCAGGGCCTCCCACCACAGCTCGGGATCCTGCCGGGAGCCGCCCAGGCCGTCGCGCGTGGGTGGGGGCAGCGGCCGGGCCGCCTCCGCGATCTGATTGCCCGAGCCGTCGATGGCCACCCCGCGGCAGCCGGTGGTGCCGAGATCGACGCCGATGTAGCCGGCCGGAGGCATCCGTGCCCTGGTGTCAGGGGAGCTGGACGGCCCCGGGGGGCTCCCAGCCCTCGGCCCGGTGCTCTGCAACCACGGTCGTGTACAGGCCGCCGCGTACGTTGAACTCCGCGGTCAGCCGCATGAACCGGGGCCGGGTCGCGGCGACCAGGTCGTTCAGGATGCGATTGGTGACCGCCTCGTGGAAGGCGCCCTGGTCGCGGAACGACCAGATATAGAGCTTCAGCGACTTCAGCTCCACGCAGAGGCGGTCGGGCACGTAGGCAATGCGGATCACCGCGAAGTCCGGCTGTCCGGTCTTCGGGCACAGGCAGGTGAACTCGGGCACGCGGATGCGGATGGTATAGTCGCGCCCGGGCTGGGGATTGTCGAAGGTCTCGAGGGTATTGCTCGGCTCGCTGGGCATCTGGGGCTTGGATCGGACTCGTCGGACAAGGGCGTCCATTATAGAAGCAAGCCCGGCGGGGCGCCGAGCGCGCGGACCGGAGCCGTCGCGCCTGCCGTTTTTTCGACCTCAAATATACTTTTAAATCATATAGTTAAAAGATATTTATTATTCAGAGTTTATATTTACGAGCGCTTGTCTAAGGCACCGCTCGGCTGTATCTTAGCCGGCCATGCGACTGGAAAAGATCAAGCTCGCCGGCTTCAAATCCTTTGTGGACCCGACGGTCGTGTTCTTCCCGAGCAACATGGTCGGCGTGGTGGGGCCCAACGGCTGCGGCAAGTCCAACGTGATCGACGCCGTGCGCTGGGTGATGGGCGAGAGCTCGGCGAAGATGCTGCGCGGGGAGTCCATGGCCGACGTGATCTTCAACGGCTCGAACACCCGCAAACCGGTCGGCACCGCCACCATCGAGCTGCTTTTCGACAACAGCGACGGGAGCGCGGGGGGGCAGTACGCACAATACGGTCAGATCGCGGTGCGCCGCCAGGTCTCCCGGGACGGTCAGTCCGCCTACTTCCTTAACAACGTTCGCTGCCGCCGGCGTGACGTCCAGGACCTGTTTCTCGGCACCGGTCTGGGTCCGCGCAGCTACTCGATCATCGAGCAGGGGATGATCTCGCGACTGATCGAGGCCCGGCCCGAGGAGCTCCGGCTCTTCCTTGAGGAGGCGGCGGGTATCTCCAAGTACAAGGAACGTCGGCGGGAGACGGAGAACCGGATCCGGCACACGCGAGAAAATCTGTCAAGACTCAACGACTTACGAGAAGAAGTTAGGAAGCAGCTTCGGCACCTGGAGCGCCAGGCCTCGACCGCGGAGAAGTACAAGCAGCTGAAGGACGAGGAGCGGCGCCTCCGGGCGGAGCTGCTCGCCCTTCGGTGGCGCGCCCTCGACGAGGAGCTGAAGGTGCGCGAGCGTCGCATCCAGGAGAAGGACACCGCGGTGGAGAGTGCCGTTGCGGGCCAGCGCAGGCTCGAGGCGGAGATCGAGCGCGCCCGCGAGCGGCACGCGGAGGTCAACGAGCGCTTCAATGATGTCCAGGGGCGGTACTACGCGCTCGGCTCGGAGATCGCTCGCCTGGAGCAGGCGATCCAGTACGCGCGGGAGACGCGTGCTCAGCAGCGCCAGGATCTGGAGCAGCTGGAGAGCGCCTGGGAGGAGGCGGGGGATCACCGGGCCCAGGACGAGGCGCGCCTGGACGAGCTGGCCGTGCGGCTCGCCGAGGAGCAGCCCCGCCACAGCGAGCTCCAGTCGGCCACGCAGGCCGCCGGAGAGCGGCTTGCCGGGGCCGAGCAGGCAATGCAGGAGTGGCAGTCGGAGTGGGAGGAGTTCAACCAGCGCGCCGCCGAGCCCGCCCAGATCGCCCAGGTGGAGCGCACCCGCATCAATCATCTGGAGGCCCGCGAGCAGGAGCTGGAGCGGCGCATCGCCCGCCACACCGAAGAGCTGGGCCAGCTCGACGACCGCACGTTGGCCGCCGAGATCGCGGACCTGGAGAACGCCGAGGTGGCGCGCGTGGAGCAGGCGGAGGTGATGCAGGAGCGCCTGGAGGAGATCGGCGGCCTGATTGGCGGGCATCGCGACGCCATTGCCGCCCACCGCCGTCACCTGGATCAGGCTCGCCAGACGTATCAGGCGGCAAAGGGCCGCCTGGCCTCCCTGGAGGCCCTGCAGCAGGCCGCCCTGGGCAAGGACGAATCAGGGGCCACCCGATGGCTCGGCGAGCAGGGTCTGGACAGCGCCCCGCGGCTGGCGGAGGGTCTGGAGGTGGAGGCCGGCTGGGAGCGGGCCGCGGAGACGGCTCTGGGCCCGTACCTGCAGGCGGCCTGCGTGAACGACCTGAGTGGCCTGCGCGACGCGGTCCTGTCGGCCCCGAATGTCGCGCTCACCCTCTTCGACGCGGGTGCGTCGGCAACACCCTATGCGGGAGGGGACGGCTCCCTGGCGGACAAGGTCAGGGCACCCTGGGCGCTGCACAGTCTGCTCGGAGCGGTGAGGCTGGCTCCGGACCTGGATGCCGCGCTCGGCGCCCGGGAGTCCCTCGCGCCCCACGAGTCGATCATCACCCCCGAGGGGGTATGGGTCGGGCCCGACTGGATGCGCCTGGGCATGGAGGCGGACGAGACCGCGGGTGTGCTGGAGCGTGCCGAGCAGATCCGCGCGCTGGAGCAGGAGGTCATGGCATTGGACGGCCGGTCCGCGCGCCTGTCCGCCGAGCTCGATGAGCACCAGGAATCCCTCCACCGGGCGGAGTCGGAGCGGGACCAGGCCCAGCATGAGCTCGACGGCGTGAACCGGGGGCTTTCGGAGGTGCGCTCGGCGCTCAGCGGCAAGCGCACCCGGGCCGACCACCTGCGCCAGCGGGGCGAGCGGGTTCGTAACGAATTGCGCGAGCTCGACGAGCGCCTGGAGCACGGTCGGGCGGAGATGGAGGACGCCCGGTCCCGCCTGCACCGGGCTCTGGAGGCGATGGAGACCCTGAGTGCGAGCCGCGACGCCCTGGTGCAGCGTCGCGAGAGCCTGCAGGCGGCGCTGGCGGAGGCCCGCAGCGAGGCGGCGGAGACACGCGCCAGGGCGCACGAGGCGGCCCTGCGCATCGAGTCCATGCTCACGTCCGAGCAGTCCCTGAGGGAGGGGCTGGAACGGGTGCGCTCGCGGCTGGACCAGATGTCCCGACGCCGGGAGGAGCTGGTGGGTCTGGTCGAGGCGGGGGAGGCGCCCATCAGGATCCACGCCGAGGAGCTGGAGCAGCTGCTGGTCCGGCGCGTGGAGGTGGAATCGGAGCTTGCCGGCGCGCGCGATGAGCTCGAGACGATCGATCAGTCGCTGCGCGACCTCGAGCGCAAACGCCACGAGGCGGAAGCCCAGGTGACCGAGACCCGGGGCGAGCTGGAGCAGCTGCGCATGGAGCGCCAGGAGGTGGCCGTGCGGGAGCAGACCATCGATGAGCAGCTTCGGGAGAGCGGCTTTGAGCGCGCGCAGCTGTTCGAGGGACTGCCCGAGGACGCTGCCTCCGGAGACTGGCAGCAGAGCGTCGATCGGGTGGGCCAGCGCATCCAGCGCCTGGGCCCGATCAATCTGGCGGCCATCGACGAATTTCGGGAGCAGTCGGAGCGCATGACCTACCTGGACGCCCAGGACGCGGACATCAGCGCGTCCCTGGAGACCCTCGAGACGGCCATCCGCAAGATCGACCGCGAGACGCGCACCCGCTTCAAGGAGACCTTCGACCGGGTCAACCACGGCCTCCAGCAGCTGTTTCCGCGGCTCTTCGGCGGCGGGCACGCCTACCTGCAGCTCACGGGTGAGGACCTGCTGGACACGGGTGTCGCAGTCATGGCGCGCCCCCCGGGCAAGCGCAACTCGAGCATCCATCTGCTCTCCGGCGGGGAGAAGGCGCTGACGGCAGTGGCTCTGGTATTCGCCATCTTCGAGCTCAATCCAGCGCCCTTCTGCATGCTGGACGAGGTGGATGCCCCGCTGGACGACGCCAACGTGGGGCGCTTCTGTGAAATGGTGCGGGCCATGTCCGACCGCATTCAGTTTATCTTCATCACCCACAACAAGATCACCATGGAGATGGCGGACCAGCTCACGGGCGTGACCATGCAGGAGCCGGGCGTATCCCGGCTGGTCTCCGTGGATGTGCACGAGGCGGCCCAGATGGCGGCCGTCTGACCTCTGTGTCGAGCCGAAGACCTGGCGGTAGCGGATGACGGCGGAGACCTTGCGTTTGATCCTCGCGATACTGGGCATCGCGGTGGTGGTCGGCATCTATCTGTGGGAGCGTCGCAAGCGTCAGGCAGCGCGCGTGCAGGCGATCAGGAAGGCCCAGGAGGCGGCCAGGGACAGGGCGGACGGCGGCATCGAGCGTGAGCTCCGCCACCTGGACCGGCTGGTCGCGGAGCGCGGTCCCGAGCGACCCGCCCGGAAGCCGGAGTCACGACGCAGACAGCCGGGCCACCGCGGTCCCGAGGGGCCCCCGCCACCGGCGCCGCAGGGTGAGCTGGCGCTGGGCGAGGAGGCCTACTGGATGGACCTCCCCGACTCGGTGCCGTTCAAGATCGTTCAGATCAACGTGGTGGCCCGCGGGTCCTGGTTCCGCGGGGCACGTCTGGAGACGGCCTGCCGGGAGGTGGAGCTGGTCCCGGGCGACATGAACATCTTCCATCGCTTTGAGCAGGCGGGAAAGAAGTCCCGGGTGCTGTTCAGTCTGGCCAACATGGTGGAGCCCGGGCACTTTCCCTTGGACGACATGGCCGGACTCTCCACGCCGGGCGTCACGCTCTTCGCCCAGTTTCCGGGTCCCCGCGACAGTCTGGCCACCTTCTCCGACATGCTCTTCACTGCGGAGCGCCTGGCGGCCATGCTCGACGCCGAGCTGCAGGACGAGACCCACAGCGCGCTCACCCGGCAGACCATCGAGCACATCCGGGAGGAGATCCTGGAGCACCGCCGTCAGATCCAGCTCGCGCGGAAGAAGAAGACGTGAGTGCGCCGGCGAGTGCCACCAGACGTGCGGGCCGGCTCCGCGAGGAGATAGACCACCACAACTATCTCTACTACGTGCTCGACCAGCCGGAGATCCCCGACAGCGAGTACGACCGGCTGATGCGCGAGCTCCAGGCACTGGAGGCCGAGTATCCGGATCTGGTGACCCCCGAGTCCCCGACCCAGCGCGTCGGGGCCGCCCCTCTGGACGCCTTCGAGGAGGTGCGCCACCGGGTGCCCATGCTCTCTCTGTCGAATGCGCTCGGCGAGGACGAGATGCGCGACTTCGACCGCCGGGTCCGCGAGCGCCTGGGCGCGCAGCCCCCCGTGCGCTACGAGGCCGAGCCCAAGCTCGACGGGCTCGCCATCAGCATCCGCTACGAGCTCGGGCGGCTCGTGGAGGCGGCCACCCGCGGCGACGGAGCCCGGGGCGAGAATGTCACCCAGAACGTGCGTACCATCGATGCGGTGCCGCTCAGGCTGCGCGGCCGGGACTGGCCGGATGTGGTGGAGGTGCGGGGCGAGGTCTTCATGTCCCACGCGGGCTTCCAGGCACTCAACGAGCGCCAGCGCGAGAAGGGGGAGAAGACCTTCGTCAACCCGCGAAACGCCGCGGCCGGGAGCCTTCGCCAGCTCGACTCCCGGATCAGCGCCGAAAGGCCCCTGCGCTTTCTCACCTACGGCTTCGGGGAGATCGCCGGCGGACCCCCGGCCAATTCCCAGAGCGGGGTCCTGGGGCGGCTCAAGGCGTGGGGACTGCCTGTCTCGCCCGAGCTGGCCGTGCTCGACGGCCTGGAGGCTTGCCTGGATTACTACCGGGAGATGGCGGCGCGCCGCGAGAGCCTCGACTACGACATCGACGGCATCGTGTTCAAGGTCGACAGCCTGGAGGCCCAGGGTCTGCTCGGTTTCGTCTCGCGCGCGCCGCGCTGGGCGGTCGCCTACAAGTTCCCGGCCCAGGAGGAGCTCACCACCGTGCGTGCGGTGGAGTTCCAGGTGGGCCGCACGGGCGCGATCACCCCGGTGGCGCGCCTCGAGCCGGTGTTCGTAGGCGGCGTGACGGTGAGCAATGCCACGCTCCACAACATGGACGAGATCGAGCGCAAGGACGTGCGGGTGGGCGACACGGTGTTCGTGCGCCGCGCCGGCGACGTCATTCCGGAGGTGGTGCGGGTGCTTCCCGAGCGCCGACCCGAGGGGGCCCTGAAGGTGGAGCTGCCCACGCGGTGCCCGGTCTGCGGCTCGGAGGTGGTCCGGCCGGAGGGTGAGGTGGTGGCCCGCTGCTCGGGGGGGCTGTACTGCCCCGCCCAGCGCAAGGAGGCGATCAAGCACTTCGCCTCGCGCCGCGCGCTGGACATCGACGGGCTGGGAGACAAGCTGGTGGACCAGCTGGTGGACAAGGGGCTGGTGCGGGACCCCGCCGACCTCTACTTCCTGGACAAGGACCGGCTCGCGGGGCTGGAGCGCATGGCCGAGAAGTCCGCCGCGAATCTGGCGGCGGCGCTCGAACGCAGCAAGGACACCACGCTCGCCCGGTTTCTGTACGCGCTGGGCATCCGCGAAGTGGGAGAGGCGACGGCCAAGGCCCTGGCCGCGGAGCTTGGCAGCCTGGAGGAGGTCGAGCGGGCCGGCCAGGAGCGGCTCCAGGAAATCGCCGACGTCGGCCCGGTGGTGGCCAGCCACGTCGCCGCATTCTTTCGCCAGGACCACAACCGGGAGGTCATCGAGAAGCTCCGCCGGGCGGGGGTCCGCTGGGAGGTCGGCCGGGCCGTTCCCGCCGGGGACCTGCCCCTGAAGGGAAGGACCTTCGTGCTCACGGGAGCGCTCGATCGCCCGAGAGACGCGGTCAAGGACGAGCTCGAGGCCCTCGGCGCCAAGGTCACCGGGAGTGTCTCCAGCAAGACCGATTACCTGGTGGTCGGCGCCGATCCCGGCTCCAAGCTGGAAAGGGCCCGGGATCTAGGCGTGCGTGTTCTCGATGAGGCCGCTCTGCAGCGGCTCCTGGACGGTCTGCAGTAGGTCCCGTCCCCTCGCGGTGCGGGCGCGGGGAGCCGTCAGCCCGGCGACGACCGCAACCCAGGTTCCCGGAGGAGCTCGATACATGACCAAAGACCGCTTTCCCTGGGTCGCCCTGGGTGTGGGCCTGATCCTGGCCCTGGTGCTGGTCCAGTCGGGCGCGACCAGCCCGGCCACGGAGCAGGCGCTGCCCCTGCTGACGCTCCTGCTGATCAGCGAGTTCGGCTTCCTGGTGACCGCAGTGGGTGCGCTCCTCGGGGCCAGGACGCTGGTGAGCCGCGGATTCGTGCTGCGGCAGGCCCTGGTCGTGGCCGGCTGCACCGCGCTCTCGGCGGGCTTCCTGATCCTCGGTCTCGACCTGTGGCCGGGGCTCTCGGGCGATCTCAGCCCACCTTGAGCTTCCTTGGGTCGCCGTGCGCGTCCACGGTGTGAAGCACCACCGGCCGCCGCCAGACGCGGTGGATGTACTCCAGCACTTTCTGGGCGCGCTGCAGATCCAGGCCGCGACCGTCCGTCTCGTGCTGGTGGCGCAGGATGAGCCGCCCGTCGGCCCGCAGCTCCTCGACTGCGATCCGCGGGGTACCGAAGTTGAACTTGGGCGCCAGGACGAGCTCGCGCAGCCGGTTGACGTCCCGCTCCTCCACGGTGATGCGACCCGAGCGCTCGGCCCGGTACTCGAACAGATCCAGCTCGTCGGCGACGTCCGCGGAGAGGTGGTTGCGCACGAAGGCGAAGTCGTCCTCGGTGGTCATGATCCGGCGGGCGGCGTCCAGTCCCTGCTCGGCGATGATCCGCTCCCAGAGGAAGAAGCCGAGGTGGTAGGGATTGACCGACAGCGCCACCTGGCTTTCGCCCGCGTAGGGCCGCACCACGTCCGAGTGGGTCTTTGCGGCCTGGACGTAGAGATCCGAGGGCAGGAAGTCGGCCTCGCGCAGCAGCCGGGCATGCCAGTAGGAGGCCCACCCCTCGTTCATGATCTGGCAGGCGAACACCGGGTAGAAATAGAAGGACTCGGCACGGACGGTCAGGAAGATATCGCGCTCCCAGTCCTCCATTTCCGGGGCGTAGCGTGCAATGAACCACAGCAGGTCATGCTCCGGCTCCGGCGGCAGGGGGCCTCGGCGCCGCTCCACCGATAGGCGCGGCGAGGGGGCCTCGTCCGTGAGCTCATCGAAGCGCCGGCGGAAGCTGTCCTGCTCCGGGCGGGGCGCCTCGGGCGCCAGATAGGCCGGATAGGGCTCGCGGTGCAGCCCGAGATGGGTGTCTATGTGCTGCTCAAGGGCCAGTGCGGCATCCAGAACCCGCTCCACCCGCTCAAGCCCGTGGACGTCCATGGCATGGGTGATCTGGTGCGCGTGGGCGGCGGCCTGCTCCACGATGTGGTGGCCCACCTGGCTCTGGCTGTCCGCAAAGAGCTTGTTATTCTTGGCGAAATCGGCGTGTCCCAGGACATGGGAGACCACCAGGGTGTTCTCCTCCAGGGAGTTGTTGTTCGCCAGGTAGGCCCGGCCGGGGTCGCCGGGGAAGACCACCTCGAACACCCGGGAGTGGCCCATGCGGTGCTGCACCAGCTGGTATATGTAGCGCAGCCCGAAGGACCAGTGGGGCATGCGCACGGGCAGCCCGTAGATGGAGATCTCCATCATGAAGGAGGGCGGCACCACCTCGAACTCCACGGGGAAGTAGTCCAGCCCGAGGTCTCGCGCCAGCGCCTCGACCTGTGGAATGTACTGCCTCAGCTTTGCTTCCATGGGTGGGGGTCCCCCTGGCGGCTGCTCCGGCATCCTGCCCAAGCCTGAATGGCCCACCGCAGAGGCGTCGAACGTAGAGACTGCACGTTCCCGGCCTCCTGCGGACGAAGGGCGGTCAGCGTGTCCGGGTGACCCGGCGTCGCCGCGGTTTCACCGGTCTGGTCCGGTCGTGCCAGCGATGGCGGGACGGATGGACGCGGCCGCCGCCTGAAGTCATCGAAGCCTTGTTAACTTAAAAGCTTAACTATCTGTTAAATATGTGAAATCATATCTTTCGTCAGGCCTCCTCGGCCTCCTCGTCGGACAAGGCCCAGGTGAAGAACCGCCGGATGGCCGCCCACACCTCCGCCTCGTTGCGCAGGCCGAAAGTGCCCACCGCGCGGCCGTTGTCGGCCTGCGCACGAAACAGTCGCGCCGTCTCGCTGTCCAGGAGATGCCGGTGGGTGGAGGCAGTCTCCAGATAGCCCGCGAAGCGGGTCAGGGCGGTGATGCGGTCGAGTGCGTCCACCGAGCGCTCGCGGTCCTCGCGGAAGTTCTCGCCATCGGACGCATAGAACAGATAGAGGTTGTAAGCCCCGGGGTCATACCGCTCCTCGATCACCTCGAGTACCTTCTCGAATGCCGTGGACGCCACGGTGCCGCCTTCGGCCGTCACCTTGAAGAAGTCCTGCTCGGGGAACTCCCAGGCCTGTATGGTGTGCGCGATGAACACCGGCTCGATGCGCGCGTACTGGCGACGCAGGCCCTGAAGCGCCCAGAAGAAGAAGCTCTTGGCCAGGCGGCGCTCTTCCGCGCTCACGCTGGAGGAGACGTCCATGGCGAAGAACACCGCGGCCTGCGTGGAGGGCCGGCGCCGCTGAACCAGCTGCCGGAAGCGCAGATCCTCGTTGGTGAAGGCCGGGCCCTCGGGCTGCACGCGGCGGCGCTTGATGGACTCCTTGAGCGAGCGGCGCCGGTCGAGGCGCGCCCGCGCCCCGCGACGGTCCCAGCCCGCGCGCTCGTACTCCACCTCCTCCAGGTCGCCGCGCTTGGGCTCCAGGTTGGGCAGGCGCAGCTCCTCCCAAAGCCACTCGATCAGCTCGTCGGCCTCGAACTCCAGCACCAGCTCGACCCCGCCGTCGCCTTCGCCGCTGGCGCCGCGCTCGCCGGCCCCCCCGCCGGGACGTCCCGGCCGGAGCACGTCGCCTGGCTCGGCCTCACCCTGACCCACCCCCTCGGTCTCGCCGGGGTCGGCCAGCCGGAAGCGATAGTGCTCCATGAAACGCACGGGGACCTGGACCTTGCGCTCGGCGTCGCCCGAGAGCACGTCCGGCTCCATGGCCATTTCGGCCAGGCGCCGGCGCACGGCCTGTCGCACCTTCTGGTTGTGGCGCAGCCAGTCGCGCGTTCCGCGCGAGAACAGCTCGTACCAGCGACTGTGGTCGCCGCTCGGTGGGATTTCTCTGGCGTCCGTCATACAGCTCCCGATCGGCGCGCGCCGGCCGCAGCGGGGGCGAGCCACCGTGATCGACTGGAGTGGACCGGTCTCGACCCAGGGTACCTGCCCGGCATCCCCGTCACTCCTGGGAGAGCAGGGTGGTGACGTAATTCAGTGCCTCCCGGGCGGAATGGGCGTCGTAGCCGTAGTCCTTGATGAGGCGCTCCTCCACTGCCGAGATCTTCTTCTGGGCGTCCTCGTCGGGCCTCGCCTTGGAGGTGACCAGCCGAAGCACATCGCGCCGCTCCTCGAAGAGGTAGCGCTCTATGGCTTCGTGCAGGCGCGCGTGGCTGTCCAGGGTGAACTTCTCGCCGTGCTTGTAGGCCACCATGGCCTTGCGGACCACCTCCTGGCGGAAGCTCGTCTTGCCCGAATCGGAGATCTCGATCTTCTCCTCCACGGAGCGCATGAAACGCTCGTCCGGGGCGCGGGTCTCGCCCGTTATGGGGTCCTCCACCTGAGTGTGGTCGAGGGCCGCCTCGACCTCGTCCAGGTACTTGTCGAGCAGGGACTGGGCCTCCTCCTCGAACGAGGTGAACAGCGCCTTGTGCACGTCCTCCTTGACCCATCGGTTGTAGAAGTCCTTTCGTGCGGTCACCAGGAAGTCGATCCAGGCGTTCTTGTGCTTGGTCTCCATCCGCGCGTCCGACTCTATGGAGTCCTTCAACGCGAGCAGCACCTCCATGCTGGTCAGGCTGTCGGTCTCGGTGCGCGTGATGGCGTTGGACAGGGCGTTGACCACGAACCGGGGGCTCACGCCCGTCAGGCCCTCGTCCGGGGTCTCGCGGTGGATCCGCTCCACGTCCGAGGACGAGACCTTCTCGACGTCCTCGCCCGCGTAGAGTCTCAGCTTCCGGGACAGGTCCAGATCCTCGCGATCGCTCTTCCTCAGGCGGGTGAGTATCGCGAAGATGGCGGCGAGCTTCAGGCAGTGAGGGTCGAGGTGCACGTCCCGGAAGGCGGGCGCATGGGCAATCAGCTTGTCGTAGATCCGCGCCTCGTCCATGTAGGACAGGGTATAAGGGACCTGGACGATCACCATGCGGTCCAGCAGCGCCTCGTTCTCCTTCTCCTGTAGGAACTTGTTGAATTCCGCAAGATTGGTGTGTGCGAGGATGGTCTCGTCGAGGTAGATGAGCGGGAAGCGCGCGACCTTGACGTTCTTCTCCTGGGTGAGCGTGAGAAGCAGGTAGAGAAACTCGCGCTTGACCTTGAGGATCTCGATCATTTCCAGCAGGCCGCGGCTGGCCGCGTAGACCGCGCCGGACCAGGACCAGGCCCGCGGATCGCCCTCGTCGCCATAGTCGGCGACCTTCGAGAGGTCCACCGAGCCCACCAGATCCGCGATGTCGGCGGTGGTCGGGTCGTGGGGGGCATAGGTGCCCACGCCCACGCGCGAGGCCTCGGAGAGGAAGACGCGCTTCACCGGGAAGCGCATGAAGTCGCCCTCGAACTCGTCCTCGAGCCGGGCGCGGCAGTAGGGGCAGGTCTCGCCCTGGATGTCCACCCCGTAGGTCTCGCGGAAATCGCCCCTGAGACTGTGCGGGACCAGGTGCAGGGGCGACTCGTGCACCGGGCAGCCGTCGACGGCATAGAGCGCACCGGGGTCCGTGTGGCTGTATTCCTCGAGGGCCCGCTTGAGCAGGATGACCAGGGTGGACTTGCCCCCCGACGGCGGACCGAGCAGGAGCAGGAGCCGTCTGCCGACCTCGGAGCCGGCGCTGGCCGCCTTGAAGTAGTCGGTAATACGCTCGAGTGCCCGATCGATTCCAAAGAGCTCGTTCGCGAAAAGGTGGCGGTGCGAGGGCGCTCCCTCCTCATCCCGGGCACCGTGCTGCTCGCCGTACCAGCGCAGCATGTCCCAGATGTACTGATGGCTCGACCGCGCGAGCTGGTCGGCATGCCCGGGGGTTACCGTCTCGAGGAACTCGCGGAACGTCCCCTCCCAATGACGGGCCTTGTGCTCCTTGGTGAACTCGGTCAGGGACGACAGAAAGTCCGATTCTCTCTCCTGGCTGCTCCTCGTCATGCTGCACCTCTGGTGACTGAGACCATCCTCGGGAAGTCGTCAAGGTTTGCGGCGCGCTTTATTCAACGTTAGACGATATGGCGGCAGGGGTGTTCCATTCAGCCCTTTCTATGCGTGTGAGTTTTCGGTTCCGTGGCGGCGTGCGCGGTGGGTGCCCGCGGCAGAGGCCCGCGCGGCCCGGCGTGCGCAGCTTCCGGGGGTTGCGGCGCCAGGGGATGCAGGGGGCTCGCGGACGGGGTGGTGGCTTTAGGGAGCGGCGCACCTCGGGGCCCGGCGCCTGCCTGCCACGGCGTCGGTCCCC
>JASFUT010000010.1:0-25020 GCA_050050175.1 Chromatiales bacterium | reverse complement strand
CGGCGGTCGGCCCTGCGCCTGCGCAGCTGAACCAGGGTCAGCGAGGGCCCCGATATGGCGTAGCCCGTGAACAGCAGAAACAGCATCAGGGGCGGATGCACGACCACGATCGCGAACGCGAGCATGACGCCCACGATGACGATGAAGGGCACCTTGCCCCGGAAGTCGATCTCCTTGAAGCTGTGAAACCGGAAGTTGCTCACCATCAGCAGACCCACCGCCACGGTGAGCGCGCCCGTCAGCCAGCTGAGGTCTTCGCCCGTCACCCCGTAGTCGTGGCCGAGCCAGACGCCGCTTGCCAGTATGCCCGCCGCCGAAGGGCTGGGAAGCCCCTGGAAATAGCGCTTGTCCGCCGAGCCGATCTGGGTATTGAACCGCGCCAGGCGCAGTGCCGTTCCCGCGGTGTAGACGAACGCCGCCAGCCAGCCGAACTTGCCGAGCGCCGACAGGGACCAGATGTACATCACCAGCGCCGGCGCCAGCCCGAACGCGACCATGTCGGAGAGGCTGTCGTACTCCGCGCCGAAGGCGCTCTGGGTCTGGGTGAGGCGGGCGACGCGGCCGTCCAGCCCGTCGAGGATCATTGCCAGGAAGACGGCAATGGCGGCCGCCTCGAAACGGCCGCCGATGGCGGCCAGGATGGCGTAGAACCCGCCGAACAGGGCTGCGGTGGTGAGCAGGTTCGGCAGCAGGTAGATCCCCCTGCGCCTGCGGGCCTTGGCAAGCTCTTCCATACGGACACGCGCTCGGCTGATCGACAGCCCCAAGAGTATAAACGCAGGGCGTTTGCGGCGGCGCCTCGAGTGCCCGATCGGCTGCGTACGCGCGCGCCGCTCCGGGCCTACCGCCGCGGGCGGACTCCCTCGGCCCTCAGGCCGGAGCTTCGTGCCTGATGACCGCCAGGGCGTCCACTCCGCCGCGCACAGGCTGGCCCGGCGAGACCTTCACCCGGGCTTCGACCGGCAGGAGCAGGTCCACGCGCCCGCCGAAGGGGATGCAGCCGCAGGCCTGGCCCTGCCCGATGCGCTCCCCCACGTGGAGCACGCAGACCGGGCGTACCAGGCCACCTTTGCGGTGGAAGACCACGCCGACACGGTCGCCCTCGTCGGTCTCGATCCAGCCCACTCTGCCGCGCGCCGCGCCGCCGCCGGATATCTGGCCCTCGAGGTCCTCAAGACGCAGCGACTCCAGCACCTTCCCTTCGGTCGGCCCGCGGGTCGTATAGGGCCCCAGCCGGGGCATGCGAATGCTCACCCGGGTGCACTCGCGCTCGAGGTAGGGATCGAATATCTGGTCGATGCCGACCACCCGGCCGTCCGCCGGACTGAGCATTCCCAGGGGCTCGGGCGGCACGCTGGGCGAGGGCCGGCGGAACAGCCACCGCACCAGTATGGCCAGCCCGACCAGAGGCAGCGCGGCATGCAGGCCGAGCGCCAGCAGCGCGATCAGGGCGAACCCGAGCGGAGGCAGCCAGAAGACCAGGCCGCGGCAATAAAGCGAGATGGGGTCCACGCGCGTCCGCCCTCCGGCCCGCCCGACTCAGTTCTTCGACTTGTCGACGATCTTGTTGGCCTTGATCCAGGGCATCATGTCGCGCAGCTGCTCGCCCACGACCTCGATCTGGTGCTCGCGGCCGATGCGCCTCATGGCCTTGAGGCTGGCGGCGCCCGCCTGATTCTCCAGGATGAACTCGCGGGCGAACTCGCCGCTCTGGATCTCCCGCAGGATGCGCCGCATCTCCTCGCGGGTCTGGTCGTTGATGAGACGCGGACCCCGCGTGAAGTCGCCGTACTCGGCGGTGTTGGAGATGGAGTAGCGCATGTTGGCGATGCCGCCCTCATACATGAGGTCCACGATGAGCTTGAGCTCGTGGAGACACTCGAAGTACGCCATCTCCGGCTCGTAGCCCGCCTCCACCAGCGTCTCGAAGCCGGCCTGGACCAGGGCCGTGGTGCCCCCACAGAGCACGGCCTGCTCGCCGAAGAGGTCGGTCTCCGTCTCCTCGCGGAAGCTGGTCTCGATGATCCCGGCGCGCCCGCCGCCGTTGGCGGAGGCGTAGGACAGGGCGACGTCCTTGGCCTGACCGCTGGCGTCCTGGTAGACGGCGACGAGCGTCGGCACCCCGCCGCCCTGGGTGTAGGTGGAGCGCACCAGGTGCCCCGGCCCCTTGGGGGCGATCATGATGACGTCCAGGTCCTCGCGGGGGACGATCTGCTCGAAGTGGATGTTGAAGCCGTGGGCGAAGGCCAGGGCGGCGCCCTGCTTGAGGTTGGGCTCCACCACCCGCGTGTAGAGCCGCGCCTGATGCTCGTCCGGGGCCAGGACCATCACCAGGTCCGCACCCTGCACCGCATCCTCGATGGGCTGCACGTCGAGGCCGGCATGCTCCGCCTTGGCGGCCGACGCCGAGCCGGGCCGCAGTCCGACCGTCACGGTGACCCCCGACTCCTTGAGGTTGTTGGCATGGGCGTGCCCCTGGGAGCCATAGCCGATGATCGTGACCTTCTTACCCTGGATCAGGGACAGGTCGCAGTCTTTGTCGTAGTAAACGGTGATGGCCATGGGTTTTCCTTAGTCTGAAGCTTGTTGGGATAGGTCGGGTTCAGGGTGCGGGGTTCAAGGAACGACCTGCCTGCGCGCACCGAGCAGCCGTCGCCCCGGCTTCCCCCCTGAACCTTGTAGCTTGGAACTTGCGCCCCTACAGCGAGAGGCCCCTGGGTCCCCGGGCGATGCCGGAGGGGCCCGAGCGGACGACCTCGACCACATGGTCTTTGTGCACGGCGCGGATGAAGGCGTCCAGCTTGCCGCCGTCGCCGGTCATCTCGACGATGTAACTGGTGTCGGTGACATCGATCACCCGTCCCCGGAAGATGTCCACCAGGCGCTTGACCTCGGCCCGGTTCTCGAGCTCCGCCTTGACCTTGATGAGCATCAGCTCGCGCTCGATGTGGGCCCCCTCGGACAGATCCACCAGCTTGACCACGTCGATCAGCTTGTTCAGCTGCTTGGTGATCTGCTCGATGATGTCCTCGTTGCCGCTGGTGACCAGGGTCATGCGCGAGAGGGTTTTGTCCTCCGTGGGCGCTACGGTGAGCGACTCGATGTTGTAGCCCCGCGCGGAGAACAGCCCCGCCACCCTGGAGAGGGCGCCGGCTTCGTTCTCCATCAGGACCGAGATGATATGTCTCATGGTCAGGCCAGCTCCCTTTCGGCGGAGAGGTGCGGAGAGAGGTGCATCTCATGGTGCCCCTTGCCCGCCTCGATCATGGGGTAGACGTTCTCGGAGGGATCGACGATCACATCCATGAACACCAGGCGGTCCTTCATGCCGAATGCCTCGCTCATGGCCGCCTCCAGATCGTCGGGCCGCTCCACCCTCATGCCCACGTGGCCGAAGCTCTCCGCCACCCTGACGAAGTCCGGCAGAGCGTCGACGTAGGAGTGCGCGTAGCGGCTCTCGTAGAAGAACTCCTGCCACTGCCGAACCATGCCCATGTAGCCGTTGTTCAACAGGATCACCTTGATCGGGAGCTCGAAGTGCTTGCAGGTGGCCAGCTCCTGGATGCACATCAGGATCGACGCCTCGCCCGAGATGCAGGCCACGTCCGCGTCCGGATAGGCCATCTTCACGCCCATGGCCGCCGGCAGCCCGAAGCCCATGGTTCCGAGACCGCCGGAGTTGATCCAGCGCCGGGGCTCGTCGAACGGGTAGTACTGCGCGGCCCACATCTGGTGCTGGCCCACGTCGGAGGTCAGGTAGAGACCGCCCCCCGTCACCTTGTAGAGCGTCTCCACGGCGAACTGGGGCTTTATCACCTGGTCGCTGCGCTCGTACTGCAGGCAGTGCATGCCGCGCCAGGTCTCGACCTGCCGCCACCACTTCTCCAGGGCCTCGCGGTTGGGGCGGTCCTTGTGCCCGCGCAGCACCTTCAGCATGTCCTTGAGGACGCTGTCCACCTGCCCGACGATGGGAATATCGACCTTCACCGTCTTGGAGATCGACGAGGGGTCAACGTCGATGTGGACTATCCTGGCGTTCGGGCAGAAGTGGGCGATCTTTCCCGTGACACGGTCGTCGAACCGGGCCCCGATGGCGATGAGCACGTCGGTCTCGTGCATCGCCATGTTCGCCTCATAGGTCCCGTGCATGCCGAGCATGCCGAGGAAGCGCCGATCGGTCCCGGGGAAGGCCCCGAGACCCATGAGCGTGCTGGTGATGGGGAAGCCTGTCTCGTCGATCAGCTCGCGCAGCTCGCCCGACGCCTCGCCCAGCACCACTCCGCCGCCGGTGTAAATCACCGGCCGCTGCGCGTGGAGCATCAGGTCCACCGCCTTCTTTATCTGGCCCAGGTGCCCCTTCTCCACCGGGCTGTAGGAGCGCATCTTCACCTTGCCGACGTGCTCGTAGGGGATGCGGACATTGGGGTCCGTGACGTCCTTGGGGATGTCCACGACGACCGGGCCTGGCCGGCCCGTGGTGGCGATGTAGAAGGCCTTGCGGATGGTGTCCGCCAGGTCGTGCACGTCCTTGACCAGGAAGTTGTGCTTCACGCAGGGCCGGGTGATCCCCACGGTGTCCACCTCCTGGAAGGCATCGCTGCCGATCACCGGGGTGGGCACCTGCCCGGTCAGCACGATCAGCGGGATCGAGTCCATGTACGCGGTGGCGATGCCCGTGACCGCATTGGTGGCGCCGGGCCCCGAAGTGACCAGGCAGACCCCCGCCTTGCCCGTCGCCCGGGCGTATCCGTCGGCCGCGTGGGTGGCGCCCTGCTCGTGGCGCACGAGGATGTGCCGTACGTCGTCCTGATTGAACAGGGCGTCGTAGATGTGCAGGACGGCCCCGCCGGGGTATCCGAACACGAACTCGACGCCTTCGTCCTTCAGGGCCTGAATGACGATCTCGGCACCAGTGAGCTCCACGATTGTGACCTCCCCAGAGGCAGCCCCGGCGGGCCCGATGGCGCCCGGCCGCCAAGGCGTTACCAGAAAAATTGGAATAGCACAAAGTACTGATATCCTTCAGGCTGGTCAAGAAATTAGGCCCCGGCAGCCAGGGGGGATTGCGCGCCACCGGGCGGCGCGGTGACTCATGCACTTGCCTCTTCCCTGCCGAGTCGCATAATGACCCCTACATCGGCGGATGCACAGGGTGCCATGGACATGCTCGGACAAACGCTTTCGCTCCTCATCGTCTGCCTGCTGGTGGCGGCCCCCGCAACCGGGAAGACCTACCGCTGGGTGAACGACGAAGGCGTGACCGTCTACTCCCAGACACCACCGCCTTCGGGCCAGGCCGAGGTCGTCAAGCCGCCCCCGCCGCCGCCCACCGGCGCCGAGACCCGAACGCCCATGGAGGAACGGCTCAAGCGGCTGGAGGCCGAGCGGGCGGAGCAGGAGAAGCAGGCGCAGGAGCGTGCGCGAGCCGAGGCGGAGCGGGAGCGCCGACAGGCGAACTGCCGGGCCGCGCGCCGGAATCTCGAGGCGCTGCAGGGACCTCCGCGGCGGCTGTTCGCGACGGCAGGCGGCGAGTTCGAGCGGTTCACGGAGGAGGAGCGCCAGGCAAGGATCGAGGAGGCGCGCGAGCAGATCGAGGTCTTCTGCGAGGAACAGGGAGGGGGCTAACGCATGCCGCTGCTCAAGATCCAGACCAACGTGGAGGTGCCCGCCGCCAGCCGGGGGGCATTGCTGAAACAGGCGTCCGACGCCGTTGCCGGCGCCCTGGGCAAGCCGGAGCAGTACGTCATGGTCAGCCTGGAGCACAACCCGGACATGCTGTTCGGCGGGGACGGCCGGTCCCTCGCCTATCTGGAGCTCAAGAGCATCGGCCTGCCGGAGGAGCGCACGGCCGAGCTCTCGGCCAGCCTCTGCCGGATGATGAGCGACCACCTCGGCGTCGCCGAGGACCGCACCTACATCGAGTTCGCCAACGCCGCCCGCCACATGTGGGGCTGGAACGGCGGCACCTTCGAGCGCTGATCCGCCCGGAGCCCCTGACCCCCGTAGGAGCCGAGCCCCTCGGCGAATGCGCCTTGACCGACCGCCCCTTTCGGCCAGAGGCTGGCCTCCTACAGCGGGCGAAGCCGCGACCTCCTGCAGGAGCCGAGCCCCCCTCGGCGAATGCGGTCTCACCGAATGCCCCTGTCGGCCAGAGGGCTGGCCTCCACCAGACCGGAGCAGCCGCACCCGCAGGACGCGAGCCCTCTCGGCGAATACGGCCTCAGCGTACCGCACTTCGTCCGGAGGCAGACCCCTTACACCGGCTCACTCGTTGCCTGGGTGCAGCTGTCGTTGACCCTGGTGCGCGGCGCTCCCTAGAATCACCCGTCTATTGCCTGGGAAGCAGACCTCGATGCGCACCTCACAGTTCCCCCTGCAGACCGTCAAGGAGACCCCGGCCGATGCGGAGATCGCCAGCCATCGCCTGATGCTTCGCGCGGGCCTGATCCGGAAGCTGGCGGCCGGGCTCTACACCTGGCTCCCGCTGGGCCTGCGGGTGCTGCGCAAGGTGGAGGCCATCGTCCGCGAGGAGATGGACCGGGCGGGCGCCCTGGAGCTGCTCATGCCTGCGGTGCAGCCGGCAGAGCTCTGGCAGGAGTCCGGGCGCTGGGACAGGTACGGCCCGGAGCTGCTTCGAATGAAGGACCGCCACGAGCGCGAGTTCTGCTTCGGACCCACGCATGAGGAGATCATCACCGACCTGGCGCGCAGCGAGCTGCGCAGCTACCGCCAGCTACCGGTCAACTTCTACCAGATCCAGACCAAGTTTAGGGACGAGATCCGGCCACGATTCGGCATCATGCGGGCGCGGGAATTCCTGATGAAGGACGCCTACTCCTTTCATCTCGACGATGCCTCGCTTGCCGAGACCTACGAGCGCATGCACCAGGCGTACTCGCGGATCTTCGAGCGCTGCGGCCTGCGCTTCCGCGCGGTGCGCGCCGACACCGGGGCCATCGGCGGCGACGCATCCCACGAGTTCCACGTGCTGGCGGACTCGGGCGAGGACGCGATCGCCTTCTCCACGGAGAGCGACTACGCCGCCAACGTGGAGCTTGCCGAGGCCGTCGCGCCCGTCGGTGAGCGCCCGCCGCCGTCCGAGGAGATGCGACTGGTGGACACGCCGCACGCCCGGACGATTGCGGAGCTGGTGGAAGAGCACGGGATACCGATCGAGAGGACCGTCAAGACCCTGGTTGTAGCGGCCTCGGAGGCGGTGGACAGCGACCTTGTCGCCCTGCTGGTGCGCGGCGACCACGAGCTCAGCGAGACCAAGGCGGACAAGCTGCGCGCCGTGGCCAGCCCCCTGCGCTTCGCCGACGAGGCCGAGATCCGCGCCGCCGTGGGCGCTGGCCCGGGCTCGCTGGGGCCGGTGAACCTTACCCTGCCGTGCGTCGTCGACCGGTCGGTCGCGGTGATGGCCGACTTCGGGGCGGGAGCGAACGTCGATGCAAAGCACTACTTCGGCATCAACTGGGACCGCGACGTGCCCATGCCGGAGGTGGCCGACATCCGGGAGGTCCGGGACGGCGACCCCAGCCCCGACGGACGGGGGACGCTGACCATCGCCCGGGGCATCGAGGTCGGGCACATCTTCCAGCTCGGGCGCAAGTACAGCGAGGCCATGGGCGCGACGGTACTGGACGAGAACGGCCGCTCCGTGACCATCACCATGGGCTGCTACGGCATCGGCGTCTCCCGGGTGGTGGCCGCGGCCATCGAGCAGCACCACGACGAGCAGGGCATCGTCTGGCCCGCCCCCATCGCGCCCTTCCACGTGGCGCTTCTGCCCATGAAGCTGCAGCGCTCCCACCGCGTGCGCGAGGCCACGGAACGGCTGTATGCCGAGCTCGGCGAGGCCGGTATAGAGGTGCTCCTGGACGACCGGGACGTGCGCCCGGGCTTCATGTTCGCTGACATGGAGCTGATCGGCATTCCGCACCGCGTGGTCGTGGGCGAGAAGTCTCTGGACGACGGCGTCGTGGAGTACCGGGGTCGGACGGACACCGAGAACCGGTTCATTCCCATCGACGGGATTCGCCCCTTCCTCCTCGAGGCGCTGAAGCTGGGTTGAGCCGCCGAGGTGCGAGGGACGCCGGGGAGTCCCTGCACGACATCCGTGCGGTGAAGGCGGCAGGGCGAGCCCAACGCGCCGCCCGTCCCGCCGCACCGGGCGCATTCGCGCTCAGACGAGATCCAACCGCCGGTTGAAGTCGGACCTGCCCCGCCACCCCCGGGACGGTGGTCAGTCCGCCCCTGTGACTCTCGACCCTTGCCGCCCCTCGAAGGCGCCTCTGACTACACCGGCTCGACGCCCCTCCTTCGTCCACCGCCTGCCGTCCGACTCCGCCCCTTCCCGGGGTCTTGCCGGTCTACCGTCCACGAAACACGAGCGCCCGACCCTACGGACTCGGGCCCCTTTCAACCCATCGGACCATGCCGCCTCCCCCGGTCTTCCCTGTCTACCGCCTACCTGTTCTCACCGAGCAATGCATCGAAGTAGGCGATAGTCCTGTCCAGCCCCGCATCGAGAGGCGTTGACGGCTGCCACTCCATCACCCGGCGGGCCAGACTGATGTCCGGCCGGCGCTTGAGGGGGTCGTCCTGGGGCAGGGGCTTGTGCTCGATGCGCGAGCCGGAGCCGGTCAGGTCGATCACCTTCTCGGCGAGCTCACGCACGGTCAACTCGACCGGATTGCCGAGGTTGACCGGCCCGGAGAAATCGTCGGGCGTTTCCATGAGCCGCATGAAGCCATCGACCATATCGTCAACGTAGCAGAACGAGCGCGTCTGGCTGCCGTCGCCGTATAGGGTGATCGGGCGGCCCGTCAGCGCCTGCATGATGAAGTTGGAGACCACCCGGCCGTCGCAGCGATGCATGCGGGGCCCGTAGGTGTTGAAGACCCGCGCGACCTTGACCGTCAGGGCATGCTGCCGCCGGTAGTCGAAGAACAGCGTCTCGGCGCACCGCTTGCCTTCGTCGTAGCAGGAGCGCACGCCTATGGGGTTGACCCGGCCCCAGTAGGTCTCGCTCTGGGGGTGCTCGTCGGGGTCGCCGTAGACCTCGCTGGTGGACGCCTGGAAGATCTTCGCCTTGATCCGCTTGGCGAGTCCGAGCATGTTGATGGCGCCGTGCACGCTGGTCTTGGTGGTCTGCACGGGGTCGAACTGATAGTGGATCGGGGATGCCGGGCAGGCGAGGTTGTAGATCTCATCCACCTCCACGTAGAGGGGGAAGGTCACGTCGTGACGCATGAGCTCGAAGTGCGACTGCTCGAGCAGGTGCAGGATGTTGTCCCTGGAGCCGGTGAAGAAGTTGTCCACGCACAGGACCTCGTCGCCCCGCGCCAGGAGCAACTCGCACAGGTGGGACCCGAGAAAGCCGGCACCGCCGGTAATCAGGATGCGTTTCCGGAAGGTATCGCGCATGGAGACAGCCCTTCTCGCGCTGTATGAGAGACCCGTTATGGTAACCCGGGAAGTCCGCCGAGAGGCTCGGCTCCTGCGGGGCGCGTGCGGCGGTTTGACACTCCACTGCCGGCGGTAGACACTACGCGGCCTGCCGGTGGCCGCGGGCCCCGGTATTCCAGTGCCGGATTACAGGCGAACCCATGACGCGAAAAAGCTCGTTCACTCGCGAAGAGCTGCTGCATTGCGGCTACGGAGAGATGTTCGGGCCGGGAAACGCCCAGCTTCCGGTCCCCGACATGCTCATGATGGACCGCATCACGCGGATATCGGAGCAGGGGGGCCGCTACGGAAAGGGCGAGGTGATCGCCGAGCTCGATATCAAGCCGGATCTCTGGTTCTTCGACTGCCACTTCCCCGGCGACCCGGTGATGCCGGGCTGCCTAGGGCTCGACGCCATGTGGCAGATCGTGGGATTCTATCTTGCCTGGATCGGAAACCCCGGCCGTGGCCGGGCCCTGGGTGTGGGAGAGGTGAAGTTCACGGGCCAGGTTCTGCCCACCGCCGAACGGGTGACCTACCATATCGACATCAAGAGGGTGATCAGCCGGAAGCTCGTCCTGGGCATCGCCGACGGAAGGCTCGACGTGGACGGGCGGGAGATCTATCAGGCCAAGGACCTCAGAGTCGGGCTCTTCACCTCGACCGAGAACTTCTGATCGCTCATTCAGGGCGTTGACGGCCCTCCACTCGCCTTCGGGCGGCATGGAAGGGGGCATTCGCGGCTGGCAGCCGCCCCTACGTTGGTCTTCGGCACGCGTAGGAGCGCTCGCTGAGCGCGAACTGGCGTTCGGTGGGGCCGCATTCGCCGAGGGGGCTCGGCTCCCACAGGGTATAGGTGCGGGTCAGTCCAGATCCTCGGCCAGGGATCTGCGCGTCGCTTCGGGCACGGAATCAACCACGTGCTGGTACTCGGGGTGGTCGATCCCGATGCCGATCGCCGCGCCCTCCTTGACCGCCCTGGACATCTCCGGCGTCAGCTCGAAGCGAACGAAATGGACGGACGAGGTCTTCTGCGCGTCCTCGCGATCCATGTCCTCGTCCGCGATGGCATGGACCCGATCGAAGTCGGCGACCTGCACCCAGACCTTGTCTTCGATGCCGATCAGCTCCGCCAGGCGCTTGCGCCGCTCCTCCACCTCGGGGTACTCGACCATGAAGGTGGCCTTCCAGTTGCTGCCGTCCGGGATGAGCGGATTGTAGGCCCCGAGCTCTTCCTCGATGCCCTCGCGCTCGAATATCTTCTCCACCCGCAGCATTTCCTGGATCTGGTACTGCATGGTGAGCCGGTCCTCGAAGTAGAGGGTGGCGTTCGGGCCGATGGGCACCTTGCGGTGCTTCTTGTGCTCGAGCACCCTCGCACGGAACTCGGGGCGCGCGTCGGCGTACTGCTCCAGGGAGTAGAGGTCGTCTCGCGTGAGCTTCTGCATGCTGTCCACCTGATGTCTGGTTTGAATGCGGCTCAGCCCTTGTGCTCTTCCTCGAGGGAGGCGATCGGCTTGTCGGTAAACAGGTAGTCGCGCAGCTCCTCGTCGAACTTGGCGTCCCGGCGCCGCAGCCACTCGATGAGCATGGCGGCGTGCTCTTTCTCCTCGTCGCGGTTGTGGGCGAGTATGGCCCGCAGCTCCTCGTCCTTGCAGGCGTCCACCCGCTGCTGGTACCAGTCCGCGGCCTCCAGCTCTTCCATCAGCGACTGGATGGCGCGGTGGAACTCACGAGTCTCCTCGCTCAGATCCTCACGCGCCTCGTGAAACCCCTCGTTCGCCATGGCTTCTTCCTCTCAGGAGAGTGTTCGTGAATCAGGATGCCGCCCCGGGGCTCGGGTCAGATCCCGTAGGCCTTGCGCAGCAGGCTGATCGGATGCTCGGCCTCGCTCCCGTCGCCCAGGCCGTTGGCGATCTGGTCGCCGGCCATGGCGCAGTCGCTGCTGTAGTGATCCGCCTCGAACTGCTTGACGCGATTGACCACGGGACGGGCGATCTTCATGGACGTCTCGTGGAATTCCTTCTTGACCGCATAGGTGCCGTCGTGGCCGGAGCAGCGCTCGATCGCCTGCACCTCGGTGTCGGGGACGAGCTGCAGGGCGTCGCGCGTCTTCATCCCGATGCGCTGCACGCGCTGATGACAGGCCACGTGATAGGCGACCTTGCCGAGCGGGCTCTTGAAATCCGTGTTCAGCTTGCCGTGCTTGTGCCTGAGCATCAGATACTCGAACGGGTCGAAGATGGCGTCGCGCACCTTCGCCACCTCGGGGTCGTCCGGGAACATCAGCGGCAGCTCCTGCTTGAACATGAGCACGCAGGAGGGCACGGGCGCGACGATGTCCCAGCCGTCGTCGACCATCCGGGCAAGTGCGGGGATGTTCACCTCCTTGGCCTCGGCGACGGCTTTCATGTCACCGAGCTCGAGCTTCGGCATGCCGCAGCAGCGCTCCTTCTCGGCCAGGGTCACGGGGATGCCGTTGTGCTCGAACACCGCGACCAGGTCCTCGCCGATCTGCGGTGCGTTGCGGTTCCCGTAGCAGGTGGCGAACAGGGCAACCCTGCCCCTGGTCGGGCCCGCGGGCTCCGCGCCCTCGCCGGTGCCGGGACTCAGGCGCTTGCGCAGGGGCCTGCTGTGGAATCGCGGCAGCTTGGCGTCGGCATGCACGCCGAAGCTCTTCTCGAGCGCCTTGCGGAAGCCGGTGCTGCCATTGAGGGCATTCACCACCCCCGCCACGACCGGGATCCCGGCGAGCGTACCGAGGCGGTCGGTGCCGGTCAGGGTGCGATCCCGGAAGGATGCCCCCTCCCTCTTGAACTTGACCGCCTTGGCCTGAAGCATCAGGTGCGGGAAGTCCACGTCCCACTCGTGGGGCGGTACGTAGGGGCACTTGGTGAGGAAGCACAGGTCGCACAGGTAGCAGTGGTCGACGACCCGCCAGTAGTCCTGTTTGCTGACGCCGTCGACCTCCATGGTGTCGGACTCGTCGACCAGGTCGAAAAGCGTCGGAAACGATTGGCACAGACTGACGCAGCGCCGGCAGCCGTGGCATATGTCGAACACCCGCTCCATTTCGGCGAAGAGCTTCGCCTCGTCATAGTACTCGGGACTCTGCCAGTCCACCGGGTGCCGGGTGGGCGCCTCGAGACTTCCTTCACGGGAACTTGAGCCTGCCATATCGGTGTTCCGTCCAAATCCTGCGGTGTGCCGCGGTCCCGTCGATCCGTGTCCTGGGCCCGCCCGGGCGGGGCAGGCGCCCCGCCCGCCGGTGACCGGGCGGACGTGCCGCCCGGCTGGGACGGCCTCAGTCGTTGAGGTTGTCCAGCGCCTTCTGGAAACGGTTGGCGTGAGACCGCTCCGCCTTGGCCAGGGTCTCGAACCAGTCGGCGATCTCGTCGAAGCCCTCGTCACGCGCGGTCTTGGCCATGCCCGGGTACATGTCGGTGTACTCGTGCGTCTCGCCGGCGATCGCGGACTTCAGGTTGGCGTCGGTCCCGCCGATCGGCAGACCGGTCGCCGGGTCGCCCACCTGCTCCAGGTACTCCAGGTGGCCGTGCGCGTGGCCGGTCTCACCCTCGGCGGTGGAGCGGAAGACGGCCGCCACGTCATTGTAGCCTTCGACATCCGCCTTGGAGGCGAAGTAGAGGTAGCGGCGGTTGGCCTGTGATTCCCCGGCGAACGCCTCCTTCAAGCTGTCTTCGGTCTTGCTGCCCTTCAGGTCCATAGCTTTCCTCCTGTAGATCGTGGGTGTAACACCTGGGGTGCTGATGCCGCCTAGGTGAAGAGAATACTAGGCACTGCGTGTCGATGGTTAAAATTGTTTATTCCGATAAGGTCGATAGGGCGTCCCTATCTTTCCCCGGTGTCCGAACAGCCGGGCGCCACTCGTCCCGGCCGACCCGGGGACCCGCGTCGCAAGCGCGCGATGGCAGGCCTGGCCGGATCCCTGCAAATCCCGGAGCGGGGCGGACATGCCGGCTGAACGGCGCCCATCTGCTTCGAACGTGCCGCAGTTCGGGTCAGCGCGGTGAACATCGGCTAGACTTCCGGGATCTCAGCCGTGAGCAGCGACGACAGTCTGCACGAGATGAGCAACGGTCTTCAACACCACCCCTCCCCCCTGACCGACGCTCCGCCGGGGAGCATCGGGGTCCTCCAGATCACCGATACCCACCTCTACGCGGACCCGGAGCAGTGCCTGCTCGGTCTCAACACGCTCGACGCCTTCACCGCCGTGCTGCGCCAGGTCGACGAGGACCTGGGAAAGGTGGACCTGATACTGGCCACGGGCGATCTCGTGCACGATGCAACCGCCGACGGCTACGCCCGGGCACGCGAGCACCTGGGCCGGCTCGGCAGACCGGTGTACTGTCTGCCGGGAAACCACGACTCTCCCGCCTGCATGGCGAAGGCCCTCGACGGCGGGTCCGTACGGGTGGTTCCCAGCGCGGTCCACGGCCCCTGGCTGTTCGTGCTCCTGGATTCCACCCTGGCGGGCTCGGAAGGGGGACACCTCGCTCAGGCCCAGCTGGACCTCCTGGACGGCACTCTCGCCGGGCATCCGCACAGCCACGCGCTGGTATGCCTGCATCACCAGCCGGTCCCCGTCGGCAGCGCCTGGATGGACACCATGGCGGTGGACAATGCCGACGCGTTCTTCGCCATCATCGACAGGCACCCCGGGGTGAGGGGGATCCTCTGGGGCCACGTCCATCAGACCTTCGAGAGCCGTCGCAACGGGGTGCGCCTGCTCGGATCCCCCTCCACCTGCATTCAGTTCGCACCGGGCACAGACGGATTCGGGGTGGACACCGAGCCTCCGGGGTATCGCTGGCTGCTGCTGCATGCCGACGGCACGATCGAAACGGGCGTCGAGAGGCTGCCGGCGCTTCCGGCGGGCATCCAGATCCAGTCCGGCGGATACTGAACCGGCGGTCGGGCCGGGCCCGGAGCGGGGGCTCAGCCGGTCAGGTCCACGGGCAGCCCGCCCGCCGCCACCATGGCGTCGGCGGTGTGGACGATGCGAACGGCCAGTGCCTCCACGCCGGCGGCGCATACCCGGTGGAGGGCCTCCGCGTAGCCGGGATCGATGGCTCCCGCCGGTGAGAAGCAGTTGCCCTCCGGGCGGTTCACCGCGAACACCATGACCCCGCGCTCGCCGCGCTCCACGAGGGCGGCGAGAAGGTCCAGATGCCTGCGTGCGCGCTTCGACACGGCGTCCGGGAACCGCACGCGATCGCCGTCGAGCAGCGTGACGTTCTTCACCTCGACCCAGGCGTCCGCGGCCCCGCCCTCTTCCAGCTTCAGGTCGAGGCGCGCGGCCGGGTGGCCGTCCAGGGAGCACGCCACCTCCCGGCGGACCCGGGCGTAGCCTCCCAGGCCGCACAGGGCGCCGCCTGCCAGGGCCTCCCCCACCACGGCGTTGACCCGGCCCGTGTTCACGCCCACCCAGCCGGCTCCCATGTCCACCCGCTCGAGCGTCCATGGAAGCTTGCGCGTGGGGCTCGCGCTGCGGCTCAGCTGGACAGGTGCTCCCGGCGCCCAGCAGCCTTGCATGGAGCCCGTGTTCGGGCAGTGGGCGGTCACCACCCGCCCGCCGCCGAGATCGACATCGGCGAGAAAGCGCTTGTAACGGCGCAGGATCACGCCGTCGGTCAACGGGGGCAGGTGCATGGTGGAGGACCCGGCGAAGCCGCGGAACAGACGCGTAGTATAGAGTGAGGCTGGCGGAGCGCCCGGGCCCGGAGGAGACGGGCAGGCCGCCCGCCCGAGGGACAGGAGGATGAGATCATGCTTGGACTGACCATCGGCCTGGTCGCGGCTGCGGCCGGGCTGCTGCCACTGGCCGGCGCCGCGCAGGAGGACTATCCGCCGCCCGCCGGGCCCTACCGCGCATCCCCCCGGACGGCCATCCCGATGGCGCAGGGGACGGCCGGCGGGTCGACCGGCACCCCCTCGGGCTTCCCGGCACCGGGCGGCAGTCCGTGGGAAGGGCTCGACGATCGCCGCGACGAGCCCTTCCCGGCCGGAATGCCCGCCACAGCGCCCGCTCCGGCACCCGGCTACGCGCCGGCCCCGCGCGAATCCCTGCCCTATCGGCAGCCGCCCGCAGGCGAACGCCGGGGCGGCCCGACCCGGGACGCCTACGGCCCGGCGCCCATGACGCACAACCCATGGGAGGACTCCGCCCCTGGTCGGGAGGCCTCCGGGCCGGCGTTCTCCGCGTTCGGCGATCACGGCCGGCCTGGAGCCCGACCCTACTCCCGCGGCGACGGGACCGACCCGACCTACACGCAGCCCGCCTACGGCGCCTTCAGACCGACAGACGGTCGGGCCGCCGCTGCCTACCGCCCGACCCGCGAGGCCGGTGGCGGGGAGTCCAACCCCGCTCAGTACGCCCCGTCGCCGCCGGGCCCCCGAGGTACGGACCCGCACACAGGCGGACAACGGAATGGCTCGACCTGGGCGGGCGGGGCCAGCGCACCCGGCTTCCGGCCGCTGGACCAGAGGTATGACGGGGGGCCCACGCCCTCGGTCCCGGCGCCGGACAGGCATCGCACACCGGGAAGCGCAGCACCCCTGCAGATCCCCGTCCCGCGGATACGCGACACGGGACAGGGCATCCTGATCAACGGGGAGGCGCCGGTCTTCCGCCCGCTCCGGGCCCCTGGGGGCGGATCGGGGGCCGGGGCCGATCGGGAGGATGCTGACGGAGGCCGCTGAGCCGCTGAACGAGCGGGCGCGAAGGCACCCGACCGCTCAAAGCGTCCCCAGGGCCGGGGTGACGCGCAGCGCCTCTTCAACGGTGGTCACCCCCTGCGCGACCTTGCGGGCCGCACCCACGCGCAGCGGCTCCGTGCCTTGCCGGTACGCCTGCTCGCGGATGGGCGCGGCGCTGTACTCCTCGCTCAGCAGCGACCGGATCTCCGGCGTTATCCTGAGCATCTCGTAGACGCCGACGCGCCCGAGAAAGCCGGTGTTGCGGCATTCCAGACACCCCTTCGCCCTGTAGACCTGCTCCGGGGGCGGGAGCTTCCAGGGCCGCACCAGGGTCTCCCAGGTGGTCAGATCGGGCCGCGCGGGGACCTTGCAATGCGGACAGAGCGTGCGCACGAGCCGCTGCGCGACGACGCCCAGCAGGGTGGCGGCGATCAGATAGTACGGCGCCCCGATGTCCAGCAGCCGGACGATGGCCGAGGCGGTGTCATTGGTGTGCAGGGTCGAGAGCACCAGGTGGCCGGTCAAGGCGGCCTGAATGGCCATGTGGGCCGTCTCGAGGTCGCGGATCTCCCCGACCATGATGATATCCGGGTCCTGGCGCATCAGGGTGCGCACCCCGGCTGCGAAGTCCAGACCTATGCCGGGGTGCACCTGCATCTGGTTGAGGCTGGCCGACACCATCTCGATCGGGTCCTCGATGGTGCACAGGTTGAGCTCGGGGCGGGCAAGCTGCTTCAGCGTCGAGTAGAGCGTCGTCGTCTTTCCCGAGCCCGTGGGGCCGGTGACCAGGATCATGCCGTGAGGCTGATCGGTGAGCTCCTGCCAGAGGGCGGCCTCGCGCGGCTGGAACCCGAGCGCGTCCAGCCCGCGCACCACCACCTGCGGGTCGAAGATGCGCATGACGAGCTTCTCGCCGAACGCCGTCGGCATGGTGGACAGGCGCAGCTCCACCTCCTGACCCTGCGGGGTGCGGGTCTTGACCCGTCCGTCCTGCGGCCGTCGCTTGTCGACGATATCCATGCGGCCCAGGGCCTTGATGCGGGCGGTGACCGCGCCCAGGATCGGGCCGGGCATCTGGTAGACGGTGGTGAGCATGCCGTCGATGCGGAAGCGGATGTTCCCATGCTCGCGCCGCGGCTCGAGATGGATGTCGCTGGCCCGCTGATCGAAGGCGTACTGCAGCAGCCAGTCCACGATATGGACGATCGCCTGGTCGTTGGCGTCGAGCTTGCCGGCCTTTCCGAGCTCGACCAACGCCTCGAGGTTGCCGATTCCGGCAGCGGCGGAGGCCCCGCCACGCTGGGTGACCCGGCGGATGGAGTGGCTGAGTCCGTAGAACTCGTCCTGGTAGCGCGCGATGTCCAGCGGGTTGGCGATCACGCGGCGGATCTCGCGACGCAGCACGTGGCGGAGCTCCCGCTCCCATTCGCGCACATAGGGCTCGCAGGTGGCGAAGGTGACCTGACCGGCGTCCGCCACGACCGGCAGGATCTTGAAACGCTGCGCGTAGGCGTGGGAGATGACGCCGGTCACCGCGTCCACGTCAATCTTGAGGGGGTCGATGCGCAGATAGGGCTGGCCCGTGTGCCGGGCGAGCCAGGCGGTGAGCCATTCGGTGCCCAGCTCCTCCCCGGGCAGGGCGGGCGATCTGAGGTGCTTGCCGCCGAGCCAGACCAGGGGGTGGATGCCCAGATCCTGTCGGGTGCCCTGCTGGTGGAGCTTCAGCAGCCGCTGGGCCTCCCGGCGCCCCAGGATGCCGTCCACCACCAGCCCGCTCAGGACCTCCTTGAGCTGAAGCCTGCGCTCGGTCCGGGCCCGGTCCGTGGATTCTCCGCCCAAGGACTCAGCCCGTCGTGAAGCCCTGAGCGGGCTGCTCGGGCAGGACCTCGCAGCTGACCCCCGTGACCCGCGCCCCCGCGGGGCCTTCGCGCAGCCACTCGCGCAGCTCCGCAACCGCGCCCGGGTCACCGCAGGCTATGACCTCCACCCGACCGTCGGGGAGGTTTCGCGCCGAGCCGCTGAGACCGAGCTCGTCCGCCCGATGCCGGGTCGAGGCACGAAAGAACACCCCCTGCACCCGGCCCGCAACCACACACCTGACGCATGTCCTCGTGGTCATGGCTGCTCACCGATCCTCAGGGTTGCCGGCCGGCCTGCGCGCCAGACCTCGCCGGCGCCGACCTCGAACTCCGCCTCCAAGGCATAGCGCCCGGCCGCATCCGCTCCGGCTCCGGGCTCCATCGCGACGCCCGTCACCACCGCCGGGCGCCACTGCCCCGCCACCGCGACCTGGACCTCGTCGCCGGGACTCACGCGGTCGAGCTGCTCCGCCTTGAGCAAGGCGGTCGCCCGCATCCGGTCCGAGCGCGCAACCGCCACCAGGGGCGTGACACCCAGGCGGTTCACCACGACGTCGCCCGGATGGACCGCCACGTCCACCACCAGGGCGTCGAAGGGGGCATGGACACGCGTATACTCCAGCGCCAGGCGGGCCTGGGTCAACGCCGCCTCGGCACGGCGGTAGGCGGCATCGGCGGCGGCGGCGGCGATCTCCGCGGTCTGCAGCTCGTGCTGGGCCAGCACGGTGCGCTCGTAGAGCTCGACGGCCCTGTCGAGCTCCCGCCGGCCTTCTTCCCGGCGCTGGCGGGCCTCCTCGAACGCCGCCTGCGCCTCGTCGGCGTACGCCCTGGCGGCGCGGTCGTCGATCTGCACCAGCAGGGCGCCCTCCGCCACCCGGTCCCCGGTCCGCGCGCGGACCTCGGCGACGACGCCGACGCCCAGCGGGGTCGCCAGGTCCATCCGCTGCACCCAGCCCGTGCGGGCGTCCAGGTCCAGTGCGCTCGCGGACGGACCGGCGGTCAATGCCAGCGCCATCGCCGCCGCGCGGAGCGGCCGGGTCATTCGGCCGTCCCCGCCGGTGAAGCCTCCGCGGAGGGCTGCGGGCCGACGCCCTGGACCGGTCCGGCCCCGCCGGTCACGGCGTCCAGCCGCGCCCAGGCAAGGGCCGTATTGAGCTCGGCGCGCGCCTCGCGCAGCCGCACCTCGGAGATCCGGGTCATGGCGTCCCCCAGGTCCGTCGTCAGCTCCAGCGCATACAGCGCCCGGCTGCGGTCGAGATAGAGCTCGCGGTACTCGGCGAGCCTCGCCACCTCCTCCCGTTCGGCGGCCAGCACGTCGAGCTCCAGCCAGAGATCCAGGACCGCCTGTCGGACCTCGAGCTCCGCCTCGGCGAGCTCCGCCCGCTTGTGGCGCAGCGATGCCCGCTCCCGGGCGACCTCGGCCTCCACCCGCCCTCCGGTGACCAGCGGCCACTCCAGGACCAGGGCGGCGCTGAGCTCGTCGTCCGAGCTCCTGGGGCTGGCATAGGTCCCCGCCTCAAGCTCGCCGCGCAGCACGGGACCGGCACCGCGGCGGGCCGCCCTGACCCGGGCCGCGAGTGCCTCCACCTCCGCGCGCAACGCCTTCAGGCGTGGATTGCTGTCCAGTGCACGTGCGGTGAGCGCCTCAACCGGCTCACGCTCCCGGGACAGATCGGGCAGCTCGGGATAGACCAGCTCGGAGGGCAGGTCCTCGGGCCGATTGAGCGCGACGGCGAGGGCCGCGCGCGCGGCGCGCTGTCGGGTCTGGCTCCGCCGGACCTCACGCCTCAGGGCCTGGAACCGGCTCTCCCGCTCGAGCACGTCGATGTCGGAGAGGCGGCCGAGCTCCCTTCGGTCGCGGGCGTCGTCGAAGCGCACGTAGGCGATGGACATGGCCTCATTGTCCCTCGTGTAGGTGAGATCGGCCAGAAGCACATCGAAGAACCGCTCCATGATCCGCAGCCGGCGCTGCTCGATTACTTCGATGAGCTTCAGGCGCGTCGCACGCTCCACCGACCGGGCCGCCGCAACCGCCGCCCGGGTCCTGCCGAAATCGTAGAGCCGCTTGCGGATGCTGAGCCGGGCATAGCTGTCGTTCGTCTCGAAGCCGGTCCGCTCCGGACCTGCCTCCGCCTGCGGGGCGACGAGATCGAACGGAATCGAAGGGGCGCCGGATCGGGCCGCGGAACGCCAGGCGTCGTAGAGGACCCGGGCCCTGTCCGCGCCTGCGGACGCATCCCGCGGCTCTCCCAGGGCGGACTCCCGGGCCTTCAGGGCCGCCTCGATCTCCACCTGCACCCCGTAGGCCGCATCGGCGGCATCGACGCCCGCATCCGCCTCCGCCACGCCCGCACGCGCCTTCTCGACCATCGGGTGCGGGCCTGCGGCGAGCTCGAGGGCGTACTCCAGGGTGAGAGGCTCGGGAAGCGGCTCGGGTGGCTCGCCCCGGGCTCCGCCCGAGGCCGCGAGGAGCAGGCAGCCCGCCAGGACGCTGGTCCGGGTCGAGGGTCCGCCGGGGGGCACGGGCGTCGGGCGCGTCAATTCGCTTGCTGGCGCTTGTAGCGGGTGAAGCTCTGGTCCTTGTACGCCCCCTCCACCACGTATCGGCCGAGCAGCATGAACTCATCCGCGTCGGTGGTCGCGCCGATGTACCGGGTCAGGAGCTGCCCCTGCAGATCGAAGAAGGCGAAGACGGGCGTGGCGCGCACCCGGTACTCCTTGAAGGCCCAGTCCTTCATCGAACGGGTATTGCCCTGGAAATCGACGATCTCCACGTCGCCCTCGATGTCGACAGGAAAGATCAGGAAGTGCTCGCGGAAGTAGTCCTGCACCTCGGGCTGGTTCAGGACCGTCTGCTTCATCCGGTGGCAAAACGGGCACTCGTCCATCTCGAAGAAGATGAGGATCCCCGACTTGCCCTCGTCGCGCGCCGCCTGAAGCTCCTCGCCGAAGTCGCCCAGGCTCTGGTTGAAGAAGTGGACGGACGGATCACGCCCGGGCGCGGCCTGACAGACCAGCGCCGGGAGCAGCAGCAGGGCGAGCACGGCCGGCTTGATCATGGGCTTTCCTCTCCGTCCGGGCGACGGCTTTCGATGAATCGCTCCAGCGCCTCGGCGGTCACCGCTCCCACCTGCTTCGCCACCACCTCGCCGCCCGGATCGACCAGATAGGACGTGGGCATGGCGTCGAGCGGACCGAATGCGGTCCGCGCGGCGGGGCGCTCGCGCAGGATCGGGTAGCTCAGGAACTGGGCCTCCACGAAGGCGCGCAGGCGTCCGACGGAGATGTCCTCCATGTTGATCCCCAGAACCAGGGCGTCGTCATCCTTGTGGGCGTCGTGGAAGATCTCCAGCTCCGGCATCTCCTCAAGGCAGGGGGGACACCAGGTTGCCCAGTAGTTGACCAGGACCCACTTGCCGCGGTAGTCGGAGAGCCGATGCTCCCGGCCGTCGAGATCCGGCAGCACGAAATCCGGCTGCCCCGCCGCCACCAGCGCGGGGTGCAGCACGAGCGCGATCCAGACAAGCCGGTGGAGGGAGTTGAGTGGTGGGATCATTCGAGCTCCCGGAATTGAATGCGCCGGCGATTCGGGCCTTTGCGTCGGGAATTCTGCGTCGGGCCGCGCGAAAGTTCAACGGCGCTCGCCCGCTCGGTCGTCCCGGCGATTTTGACCCGGACACCGCCGAAGGGGTTCCCGGGAGCACCGCCGATGGGGTTTATAATCCCACGGCCGACCCCGCGGGGGCGTCGGAACGTCGCCACCGCCCCCGCCCCGAGCCCGCTCGGGTAACAACAAACGACGCGGGAGAGTCCCTCATGGAAACAGCCCTGAGCCTGACGGTACCGAAATCGGACTCGGTCGAGCACCCGAGCATCGAGCAGGAGGCCGCCCGCCTGGGCGACTGGATACGCTCGCTTCCCTACGGGGACCCCGAGTCCGCTGCCAAGCGACTGGGCGAGTCGCTGTATCACCTGAACCGCAGCCCGGGCGCCGTACCGCGGCGGATTGACCTCATGGCCTGCTACGACGAGGCCTTTCAGCGCCTGTTCGGCATCTGCCTTCGCCGATCCCTGCTCTCGAGATCCGCAGACCAGAGCAGGAGCGATCGCCGATATGCCGAGCTGATCCGCAAGCTCGCCGTGGAGATGGCATACGGCTACAAGCTCGTGATCCAGCCACGCCGCGCGGCCCGCCGGGCCGGTCCGACCGCGCCCGCCCTGATCCACGCCCTGCAGATGCTCCAGATCGGGCTCCTGTTCTCCTACGCGCGCTACCGCCCCCCCGCAACGAGCACCTGGACGGAGTTCTGCGCACTTTACGCGGAGGCCGAGCGGTTGGGCCTCCAGGAGACGCCAGTGCGCGTCTCCGATGACGGGGAGTCTCATCAGACAACCTGCAGCGCGCTGCTCAAGCGCGCCGCCCTGCTCGCCCTCCTCGATCCCTATCGCCTCTCGCCCGGAGACATCTGGCACGCCGACGCCTACCTGAAGCGTTGGGCCGGGCGCGCGGAGCTGACGACGGTCGAGGCGGGGCAGCACGCCGAACACGCTGCGGTGATTGACCTCCGCGGGACCCCTCCGCGCCCCTACGCCCCGGACAAGGCGTACCAGCCCGCCGGGCGTTTCCTGCTCGTGGACCCTGCGCCGCTGCGAGACGTGGTCGGGACCCATCTGGAAGCGCTCGAGGACCCCGAGAGCCGGCGCTCCCAGGCCGTGGCGACCCTGGAGCCCTCGCGGGCCGCTCAGCTGCTCCGGCACATGCAGCACGCCTGGTATGGCGCGCCGCGGAGGCAGAGCCCCCGGAAGGAGCGCTACGAGTGGCTTCCCGTCGCCTCCGGTCTCGGCGCGGTCGTGGGCCAGCTGCGCCGGGAGCCGCGGGGCCTCGAATTCGCCGCCTTGCCCACCGAGGGGGCGGAGGAAGGCGGGAGGCCCGGGCCCATGTCGGGCCGTGCCGCAGAGTCCGGGGCCCTGCGACTGCGTCAGTTCAACCGCAGCGCCAGCGGCGTCGGAGTGCGCGTTCGCCTCCCGACCCCGCCCGGTCTGAGCGTGGGTCAGCTGGTGCTCGTAAAGGACGAGGGGAGCCGCAATGGCGGCTCCGTGCTCGGCATCGTCCGCCGAATGATCCTGCGTGACAGCACCAACGCGGAGGTCGGCATCGAGTTCCTGGAGACGGCTGTGGCGCCCGTGGAGCTCCGACCTCTGGTGTTCGGGGAGGGACGCAAGCCCGATTTCCAGCCGGGGCTGATAGCCGAGGGTCCGGAACGAGGCAGCCGCGGCATGCTGCTCACCCCGCGTCACATGTTCAAGCCGGGGCGCGAGTACATGGTCGCCCTGCGCGGCAGCAACCTGCGCGTGATGGCCGAGCGGCTGGTCGAGTCCAACACCGGCTTCGACCGCTTCGAGTACCGGGTGAGCCTGAAGGACCGGGCCGTCTAGTGTACTGCGTCGTAGTTACTGGCACGTTCAGCGAGAGCAACCGCCACGCAGTACACTAGGAGCCGTCGGATGATCCGTGCGGCCGCGCTCGCGCGGGATCACGAGGCAGGTCCCGGTTGCGCGACTCCACTGCGAGCGAGGGGCCGGTCCGCTGGGGTAGAATGGCGCCCTGCGCAATCCCCGGAGGCAGGCGGACCATGGGCGTGCGGATCTACCACAACCCCCGCTGCAGCAAGTCGCGTCAGACCCTGGCGCTTCTGCGCGAGCGTGGCGTCGAGCCCGAGATCGTCGACTACCTGAAGACCCCGCCGGACGCGGCCGAGCTCGAGCACCTGCTGCAGATGCTCGGCATGGAGCCGCGGGCCCTGATGAGGACACAGGAAAAGGAGTACAAGGCGCTCGGGCTCGACGAGCCCGGACTTGGCCGGGGCCAGCTGATCCAGGCAATGGCGGAGAACCCCCGCCTGATCGAGCGCCCGATCGTCGTGAAGGACGCCCGCGAGGCAGCGCTGGGCCGTCCGCCGGAAGCCGCCTTGGACCTGCTCTGACCATGGCCTACGTCCTGGTTCTGTACTACAGCCGGTACGGCGCGACCCGGGAGATGGCGCGCCAGGTCGCCCGGGGCGTGGAGGAGGTGCGGGGGATGGAGGCCCTGCTGCGCACCGTGCCGCGGGTGTCCGCTGTCAGCGAGGCCGTAGAGGACGGGATTCCCACAGAGGGGTCGCCCTACGCCTCCGTCGACGACCTGCGCGGGTGTGCGGGACTGGCCTTGGGCAGCCCCACCCGCTTCGGAAACATGGCGGCCCCGATGAAATACTTCCTCGACGGCACCAGCGCCCTGTGGCTGAGCGGCGGGCTGGCGGGCAAGCCCGCAGGGGTATTCACCTCCACCTCGAGCCTCCACGGCGGCCAGGAGACCACGCTCCTCTCGATGATGCTTCCGCTGCTGCATCACGGGATGATGATCCTCGGCCTGCCCTACTCCGAGACCGACCTGCTCAATACCGACACCGGGGGCACGCCCTACGGACCCAGCCACCTGGCGGGGACCGAGAGCAGGCTGCCGCTGTCGGAGGAGGAGAAACGGCTGTGCCGCGTCCTCGGAGAGCGCCTGGGACGCACGTCCCTGGCGCTGGCGGGCGGTCCGTGAGGCCGCGGCTGGCCCGCGCTCTGACCCTGACCGGCTACTTCGGGCTGCTCGCCCTGATGACCGCCTGGCTGGCCTGGATCGCCCCGTCCGCCCGCTTCCCCGTCTCCCTGGTGCTGGTGTTCGCGGTATTCCCTCTGCTGCTCCCCCTGCGGGGTCTGCTCCATGCCCGACCGAGGGCGCACGTCTGGGCGGCCTTCCTCAGCCTGCCGTATTTCGTCCACGGGGTCGGCGAGGCCTTCGCCGGGACCGACGAGCGCTGGCTCGCTCTTCTCGAGGTGGCCCTGAGCCTGGCGCTGTTCTTCGGCGCCAGCCTGTACGTGCGCTGGAGTCCCGATGCATCCCCCGGGCGAGGACCCGCCTGATGCGCCAGCTACCGCTCCGCCTGCCGCTGGACGAGCGCGCCGA
>JASFUT010000009.1:0-25130 GCA_050050175.1 Chromatiales bacterium | reverse complement strand
GCGGCCTGGAGAACATCGAGTAGGTGGTGCGCCAGCTCCAGCGGCAGTGCGGCCGGTTCCTGCTCGACGTGATCGGCTCGAAGGCGCAGGGCCTGAAGCCGATCTTCTCCAGTGCCTCCGAGCATTCGTCTCTCATCATCGAGTGAGTCAAGCGGTTCGGCGCCTTCGACGGGGCCTTCGCGCGGGACAATGTTGCCGAGCTGACCCGGGCCGCGGGTGTGGAGGAGGAGCTCAAGGAGATGCAGGCCGAGGCCCGGGGCGTCATGCATTGAGCGCCCGGCCAGGCCTGCCACAGGCGCGCGATCCGAGCCGACCGCCCGAAAGTCGCGGCCTGCCGCGCGTCAGTCGCCCGGACGAAGGTCCACCGCCAGTGCCGAGAGGCGGTCGAGCGCGTCGCGCAGACGCGGGAGGTCGCCTTCTCGGACCGCCCGCTCGATCCCGAGCGCCGTGCTCCTGAGCTCCGGCTGGCCGGCGTAGGCCGCCAGTCCGTTGATGCGGTGGGCAAGCTCCGCCACCGCAGGTCGGTGCTCGTCGCGGGCCTCGGCCTCCAGCTTCCCGATCTCCTGCAGGAGCGCGGTCTTCAGCCTGGACTGATAGATGGGGTCCTGCATCGGAGACGGGCGCCTCGGCCGCGGGCGATGCCGCGGCGCATCGGGGGCCTCCCGGCGGGATGGGCGGCTGCCCAGATCGCGAAGCACCTGCTCCAGCACGGAACGGCGCACCGGCCTGGTCACCCAGCGTATTTCCCGGTCCCGCGCCAGCGCCGGCGGGGGCCGAAAGGGAACCACGCCCGCCAGGGCGAGCACCGGTCCCGCGTAGCGGGCGCGCAGGTCGCGGAGCAGCTCTTCCATGGCCCCGGAACGGACCTGGACCGCCGGAAATCCGGCGATGGCCAGGTCGAACGCCGCCCGTTCCAGGACCTGACGGGCCTGAGCCGGGCTGCGCGCAACGGTCACCGACGCGCCCAGGGCGAGCAGCCGGTTGCGGACGGAACGCTCCGCCAGGGGGTGGGGATCGTGCACCAGCACCCGGGCGTCGAGCCTCGGCGGCGAAGACCCGGCGGGCGGGCGGGACGCGGCCGCCGGTATGATCAGGCGAAGCACGGCGCGACCGGGGCCCTCGCCCTCGGCCGTCACCTTTCCGCCGAAGCGGGCCGCGATCGTTTCGGCGTGCGCGAGGGGCGCCTCCGCGGACGACCCGGGCCCGCCGCCGTGCGCGCCCGCCGGATGCGCGGCGGGCTCGGGATAGGCGACGGAGACCTCCATCTCGCGCGCGTCCGACTCGGCACGGACCACGAGATCACCGCCGCCACCGCGGATCAGCGCGTGGGCGAGCAGGCCGCTGAACGCCTCGGTGATCTCTGCGTGGAATCCGGTCAATCCACGCGGCAGCGCCGAGTCGAGGAGGGTGATCGGCTCCATGCCCCTCGCCAGGGCCGCCGGGGTACCGAGCTCCACCACCTCTTCGAGGGCTTCGCTCAGGTCAAAGGTTCCCAGATCCACCGCTCTTGTCTCCACGTCGTCCCAGCCGCCAGGCGCCGCCGGGGACAGGCCAGGTTCCTACAGCCTGCGGCAATCGTCCATGGAGTCGACAGGCGCTCGCCGGGAAACGTCCCGGCGGAGGCAAAGAGTCAATGCAGGCCGATCTTCTGCGCAACCACCCCGGCCTGCGTTCGGTTGCTGACCTTCAGCCCCCGGAGGATCGCGGCCACATGGATCTTGACGGTATTCTCCGAGAGCTGCAGCTCACGCGCAATCTCCTTGTTGGACGCGCCCCGCCCCAGCAGGCCCAGCACATCGAGCTGTCGGCTGGTCAGCGTCTCCTCCACCCGCTGGCGGAGCCCCTCGCTCTCCTCATCCAGGTCGCGGTCGAGCCATTCTGCCGCACCGGGTGCACGGAAGATGGCGGGCGGCAGGTAGATGCCGCCGGCGAGCACGAGGTCGACCGCCTTGAGCATGACCTCACTGGCCGCGCTCTTGGGTATGAACCCCGAGGCGCCCAGGTCAATGGTCTTCCTGATGCTATCCCTGTCCTCCGCGGCCGAGAGCACGACGACGGGGACCTCCGGCAGCTCGTTGCACAAATGCCTCAGCAGGCCCATGCCCTGCGTATCGGGCATGCGCAGATCGAGAACGATCAGACTCAGATCGGATTGAGCCTCGACGGCGTCGAGGACCTCCCGGGCGTTCGATGCCTCCAGGACATCAACGTCGTAGGGCAGCTGGGCCAGGGATTGGCGAAGCCCCTTCCGCACCAGCTCGTGGTCGTCCGCAATCAGTACCTTCACTACAGCTGACACGCGGCGTTCCCCCTTCCCCAGAGAGAGTGTCCCGCGGAACATCTCCCAACGCCGACCGGGGTCCGCTTCGACCGTCGGACGGCAATCCTTATCGTAATCTCTCGAAAGCGCCGGCTTCGTAGTCATCATGGGCTACGTATAGTCGCCCCGGTCGCGCGGCGCCAGTCTACAGTCCAGGAAATTCTCAGTCGGTTCAGCGTGTTCTGGCCAATACCGCACTGATCACCTATGCACTTGCGGGCTGAGCCGGAGCCGGCATAGGTATTTTGCTTAGTGTATCGAAAAACCGACGCGGTCGTCATGCCCGCGCCCGCCGGGGGCGGATTGTGCCCGAACGAGAGAAATCACAAAGGTCCCGGTCCACTCGCCCCGGCGGCGGGACGCCGGGACCGGGAATGTGCCCGGGGCCGGCTGCCCTCAGGCGACCCGTCGGCTATCCGCGGCGCGCAGCGTCCCGGCCTCGCGAGCGGGCCCCAGGGGATCGGCGCCTATGGTGCCGACCAGGCTCTCCAGATAGGCCTCGCCCTGAACCTCCTGAAGCTTCGCGCGAGCCTGTTCAAGACGCTCGCCAATGGCAAGGGCCTTTGACTCGTCGTCGTACTCCGGCAGGGCCAGGAACTGCTGCAGGCTGTGCACGTGGCACCGCCAGAGCTGCACGTCACGGGCCTGTTTCACCTCCAGGCGCTCCAGGTACCAGTCCGACGCCAGGAGGTATTCGCGAGTGAACATGGCCCGTATCTGATCGTCACCCGCATCCCTGCCCTCGTAGTGACCCTCGGCCATGATGTGCAGCAGCGCCTTCAGCGGCGGGCAGGCATCGCCGACGCTCCCGTCTTCCAGGTAACGCCTGGCCACCCGCTGCTGGGCCTCGACGATGTTGTGCACGCCCTCCGCGAACACGTCCAGGTCCTGTGTCTCCGGGCGCAGCGTAGCCTCGGTGAGAACAGCCCCGGGGTTGTCGAATATCTTGCCCAGGAAGTGGCGCACGAAGCGCTCGGTGATGCGATATCCGAGACGACTCGCCAGCACGCGCCTTCCGCGGTGATCGAAATCCTCCAGGGGCTCCAGATAGCCGTTGGCAATCATGTGGTCGGGCCTGCGCTCCTCCGGGCGCAGCCGGGTCCAGATCTCGGGAATGAGCAGGCTGATGTCGTGGTCGACCCGCAGCCGGGGCCCGATGTGGCCGGCCGAGCTGGAGAAGCCCGCATGCCCGGTGAGAATGAAGGCGACCAGCGCGTTGTTGAGGTCCGGGGTGGGCCGCAGGGCATTGAACGGTCCCTTGGTGAGGGCCCCTTCGCTGCCCGCTCCGGTGGTGGAAGGCGACTTGCCGGTCAGGGAGCAGACGAAGTCCATGAAGAGCTCGGGCAGCTCCTGATAGTGGATCGGGTTGTAAACCGCCAGGGGGCGGATGCCGGGCTCCGGGGGATTGTTGCGCCGCCCCGCCAGCACCGCATCCACCGGATGCCAGAGGGGCTCACCCAGGGGCAGCCGGCGATGGAGCCTGGCTCCCATCTCGGCGACATAGGTGCGCACGGGGTCGACCAGGTCCGGGCGTGTCTGGAGGTAGCGGGGATTCTTCGTCGGCTTGCCGTCCAAGAGGCGCGGATGGGCGGAGGAGACCACGTAGCCGGCCCCGTCGCGGTAGGCCTCGCGCAAGAGGCTCTGCATGGGCTCGGTGAACATCGACAGGGTCAGCACATCCTCGACCACATCGGCGAGACCTTCCCCGCGCAGCGGCTCGTAGTTCGCCAGGAAGTTGCCGGGTGAGGCCATGTCGCGCTCGGTCTGGCGGTCGAATCCCGGATGGATCGCCTCGTCCGGCCGCTGAAAGAGCCGGTACTCACAGTTCTTGACCAGCTTGACGCTGCCGCCCGCCCCCGCTTCGGGGCGGCCGCCCGAGATCCACCCGGCGGGCACTACAACCGAGGCGCTGATGTCGTCCTCCATCTGTACCTTCTCGGCGGCGATGTAGTCCTGGCGTACCTTGAAGGTGCGCCACTTGCCCTCGGTATCGAAGCCGATGCGCAGGTAGGAGGCGATGATCTTGCGGTCGTGGAGCTTGAGCTCGTGACCCGGCGCTCCGTCGACCTCGTCCACCGAGAGGTGATCCCGCCAGCGGCCGCCCCACTCCGGTCGGTAGAAGCGCTTGATGAGAAACGCCAGGGCGAGGATCCGCGGCGGGATGGACTCCAGCCAGGCATTGAACTCGTCGCTGTAGCTCGAGGAGGGCGTCAGCAGCTTGATCACCGAGCCCAGGCTCCGCTCGGGACTGAGCGGGGGCCGGGTGGGATCCCTGTCCTCGTCCTCCGCACCCGCCGCGAAGCGGGTGGCGTAGTCACGGTCGAAGATCTCCTGCACGCGGTCCAGGTCCTTGTGCAGATCATCCACGAACAGGGGGCCGTAGATCACCGCGTCCTCGATGGACTTGGAGATCTCGGACTTCCCTCCCCCGGATACTGTCGAGGGCTTGTGGCAGAACACACCTTCCGGGTCCGTGCCCACCAGACGCCAGGAGGGCGCCCCCGGGTGCTTCATCATCTCCACCTTGTAGCCGTTGGGCTGCATGTAGACCCGCCCGGGCTGCAGCCGGATGGCCTGGGCGGCGCCCTCGTGCTCCCAGCTGATGATCTGGGCATTGAGGTCCATGCGCACCGCCTGCGGGATGTAGACGACCTCCGGGAACCGCCGGTCCACGGCGTATCCCTCGGGCCGGACCTCCATCGCCTCGCCGTAGCGCGCCACCAGGTCGGCGAAGCTGTAGCCGGACTCCCGTGTCCTGCTGTCCGCGCCGAACTCCTCGCCGTGGTTGCGCCGGGGGAAGGCCAGTGCGCCGCCGGCGTGCTCTTCCTCGGCGAGCCCATAGAGGTTGGCCGCGTAGCTGATCTGGGTCTTCACCTCCTTCTTGCAGTAGCCGAAGTAGTTGTCGGCGATCAGGGTGAGAATGACCCCCGTCTCGTCACGCGCGGTGAGCTTGAACGCCTCGCCGTCGTTGTACAGCTCTCCGGGCTCCCTCCAGCACATGCCGTCGCGGCGCTGCGCCTCCGTCGCCACCTCCCATTGGGGCAACCCGACCGCCTTCTTGGTCAGCCGCTTGAGATGGGGCGCCAGGATCACGCAACCGGTGTGACCCGTCCAGTGGTCAACGTCGAGCGCGGCGTCGGACTCGGCCAGAAAGGGGTTGCCGCCGTTGCCGAAGATGCTCTCCACGAAATCCAGGTTTCCGACCAGGTTGCCGGGGGCGAAGAAGCGGATCTCCATGGTCTTCTCGGGCTCCCGGCCCGGGATCTCGGGGCACACCGTGGGGCGCAGCAGCAGTGAGGCGAACATGCGCGCCGGCACTGGCTGGCTGGCGGAGAACGGGAGCGTGAGCAGGCCCCTGGGCGGGTCCAGGGCCAGCGCGAGCATGCGGGCGAACGCCGCCTTCGGGACCGCCCGCTTGTCGCCCGGCACGGGCAGGCCCCCCTCGGCGATGTGAAAGGAGCCCGCGGTGGTCCGGCGGTCGCTCACGGGGTTGTGCAGCACTCCCTGCCGGACCCGGTAGCTCGAGACGATGTCGGAGTGGAACTCGTCCTCGCCCACCGGCAGTGAGAGCTCCCGGGCCAGGCCATGGCGGTCCAGCACGAAGGTCATGGTGGGCAAACGGGGCAGCCGGTCCAGGTCCAGCTCCGCCAGGTAGCGGCCGATGAAGTCCTGGACACGCCGGTCGGGGGGGCAGAGATAGCTCGAGAGCAGGCGATTCTTCTCCCGGTAGCTCTTCACGAGGTCCTGGGCGGTGGCCATGAACTCCCGGGTCTTGTCGGACAGGCATGGAGGCTGCCCGGAAGAGGCGAGCTTCAGGTTGATGTAGAGGTGCAGCTTGACCCGCTCCGCCTCGGCATTCTCGGGGGCCGATGCCTTGCCCAGCCCCAGGGCGCGCGCTAGATCCATTGCCTACTCCCGGTGCATGATAGGTGCCCGCGACCGCCCCGGGCCCTGAACCCCGAACATTAAGCACATATCATACCTGCCCGCGATCGCCCCGGTGCCCCGCCGTGACGGCAACGAATCGCCTGTTGCGGCTATGGGGTGGTCGGGGAGCGATTCGGCACCCACCGGGAGAGCGGCCGTGAACGGCGCCAGAAGCGCCCCAGCGCCCTGCGGCCGACCTCGATCACACGCCCGTCGACGGGATAGATGCGCAGCTGCGCCCCCGGGCAGCCGCCAAGCGCCTGCACCAGGGGGGCGATCCACCGCTCGAACGCCTCCAGCTCGGCACGCCGGCGGGCATCGTCGCCGGCCCGCACGGCGGCAAGGATCCGCTCGTAGAGCACCATCACGCCGGCATCCGCGGGCGGCAGCCGGCCCGGCGACTCGGGCACCGGGCCGCACTCGGCCCCCGACAGCCGCGCGATGCCCGCCATCAGCGGCGCATCGCCCTGGGCGGCGGCAAGGGGCTCGACGGGGGGCTCCGGCAGCACCCCGGCCCCATCCAGCCACAGGCCATTGAGGGCCGGGACGCCGCGTGCCTCACGCGAGGCGTTCACGCCGGCACCGTGGAACAGCATCTGCGTCTCGTTGAGCAGGGCGCGCCACCGCGCTGAATCCGGTCCGGACGGCAGGAGCCCGTCGGGGCTGCGCCCGAGCGCCTCGCCCAGGGAGCGGGTCCGAAGCGCCGGGCAGGCGGCGACCCGCAGATACCAGCGCGACGGGTGAGGCGCTTCCAGGGTCAGGCCGTCCGCCGCGAAATGCCGGTTGAACATCTCGACGAGGGCATCGGCCTCGGAGCGCTCGGGGGCGAACCCGGTGGTGTCGAGCAGCAGGAGCCGGTCCCGGTCCGGGCGCAGGTGCACGGGCGTGGCGCGCAGCCAGCAGGCCCGTCCGGGGTCCCGGCCCTCCCCGAGCAGGGAGAGCGCGCCGACGGGCGGATCGCCCCCCGCCGGCGCACGGATCCCCGCAACGCAGAGCATCACCCCCGCGGGATCATCTCCTTCGAAGGCGGCCCAGTCCGCCCGCGCGAGGCTGCGCTCCACCACGGGCAGGCGCGGTGAGGCCCCCGGCAAGGGTGCCAGCAGACCGGGGACGACCAGGTGGACGACGCTCATCTCCCGTCACCGGCCCCGGCGCTGTCAATCGGCCATGTTGTCCAGGATCGCCCCTTTGACCGAGTCCAGATCCGCCTCGACGGTGAGCATCGGGCCGGTGGACTGCTTGATAGCCGTATCCGGGTCCTTCAGTCCGTGTCCGGTGAGGGTGCACACGACGCTGCTGCCCTCGGGAATCCTGCCCGAGCGCAGGTCCCGCATGGCCCCCGCCAGGGAAGCGGCGGAGGCCGGCTCGCAGAAGACGCCCTCACGCTCGGCCAGCACCTTCTGGGCGGCGAGGATCTCCTCGTCGGTGCATTCGTCGAACCAGCCGCCTGACTCCCGCTGCACCTTCCACGCCTGATCCCAGGACTGGGGATGACCGATGCGGATGGCGGTGGCCACCGTGTCCGGGTCGTCCACCATGTGGCCGCGCAGGAAGGGCGCGGAGCCCGAGGCCTGGTAGCCCAGCATCCGCGGGCGGTTGCCGACGACCGCGCCGCCGGCGAACTTGCACTTGCCGCCGCAGTAGCTACAGGCCTCAGTGACCTGCTCCCCGGAGGCCGAGGAGTACTCGCAGTAGCCTATCCAGTGGGCGGTGATATTCCCTGCGTTGCCCACCGGCAGACAGTGGTAGTCGGGCGCGTGGCCGAGCTCCTCCAGTATCTCGAAGGCGGCGGTCTTCTGACCCTGCAGCCGGTAGGGGTTGATGGAGTTGACGATGGTCACCGGCGCGTGCTCCGCCGCCTGCTTGACCAGCCTCATCCCGGCGTCGAAGTTGCCCTTGATCTGGATCACCACCGCCCCGTGCATCATGGCCTGGGCGAGCTTTCCCATGGCGATCTTGCCGTCCGGGATGATGACGAAGGCGGTGATGCCGGCACGCGCCGCATAGGCCGCCGCAGCGGCCGAGGTGTTGCCCGTCGAGGCGCAGATGATGGCCTTGCTGCCCTCCTCCACGGCCTTGGTCACCGCCATGGTCATCCCCCGATCCTTGAACGAGCCGGTGGGGTTGAGCCCCTCGAACTTGACGAAGATGTCCACGTCCTTGCCGAGGGTGCGCGGGATGTTGTTCAGCCGGATGAGCGGGGTGTTGCCCTCGCCCAGGGAGATGATCCGCGTGTCGTCGTGGACGGGGAGACGATCGCGGTACTTCTCGATAAGGCCGGTGTAGCGGGTGCGAAAGGGCATAGGTTGTCCCGAGTGATCAGTGTTGGAGACCGGAGCGCCGGCAGGTGCTCCGCCTGCGATTGGCCTACTGCAGATACTCGACCCGGATGCGGGCGACCTCGCCGAAGATGCTGTCCAGCTGCGCGAAGCGCTCCATGGCGCGGTTCATCCGCCCTTCCTTCACCACGCGGGTCAGCAGGATGATATAGACCAGGCTCTCGCCGGGACGCGGCTCGCGCTGCACCACCGCCTCGATGCTGATCTCCAGGTCCGCCAGGATGCGGGTCAGATCGGCCAGCACGCCCGGGCGGTCCACCACCTGCATCCGCACATAGTAGGCGGTCTCCACCTCCTCCATGGGCAGCACGGGCCTCTCCTCCAGAGACCCGCCGTGGAAGCCCAGGTGGGGCACCCGGCTCTCAGGCGCGCAGCCCAGCAGGCGGGCGACGTCGATCAGGTCCGCAATCACCGCCGAGGCCGTGGGCTCCGACCCGGCGCCCGCTCCGTAGTACAGGCTGGGACCCATGGCGTCGGCCTGAACCAGGACCGCGTTCATGACGCCGTCCACATTGGCGATGAGCCGCCGCTCGGGGATCAGGGTGGGGTGCACCCTCAGCTCGATGCCGTCGGGCGTCCGTCGCGCGATGCCAAGGTGCTTGATCCGGTAGCCCAGCTCCTCGGCGAAAGCGACGTCCTCGCGCGTCACATGGGTAATGCCCTCGGTGGAGACCTGATCGAACCTCAGCGGGATGCCGAAGGCGATGGCCGCCAGAATGGTCAGCTTGTGCGCGGCATCGATGCCCTCCACGTCGAACGTGGGGTCCGCCTCCGCGTAGCCCAGCCGCTGGGCCTCCGCCAGCACGTCCGCGAACTCCCGTCCCTCGTCGCGCATGGCCGTGAGGATGAAGTTGCCCGTGCCGTTGATGATGCCGGCCACCCAGTCGATGCGGTTCGCCGCCAGCCCCTCGCGCAACGCCTTGATGATCGGGATCCCGCCGCCCACCGCCGGCTCGAAGGCCACCATCACGCCCTGCTCGGCGGCGGCGGCGAATATCTCGTTGCCGTGCTGGGCGATCATGGCCTTGTTGGCGGTGACAACGTGCTTGCCGTTCTCGATGGCCTTGAGCACCAGCTCCCGGGCCGGCGAGTAGCCGCCGATCAGCTCGATGATCACGTCGATCTCGGGGTCGTTGACCACCGACCAGGCGTCGTCGGTGATTTCCACGCGATCCAGACCCAGGATGGCGTCGGGATCGTAGGACTTCGCCGCCGCGCGGGTGATGACGATCTCACGGCCGGCCCTCGCGGCGACGTCCTCGGCATTGCGTGTGAGCACGCTGAGCGTGCCGCCGCCGACCGTCCCCAGCCCCAGCAGTCCGACTTTGACCGGATTCAATACGCTTCTCCCCAGTTGTCGATGTTCAGAGCAGTCCGTCCCGGCGGAACATGTCGCGGATGCCGCGCACCGCCTGGCGGGTGCGGTGCTCGTTCTCGATCAGGCCGAAACGGACGTGGTCGTTCCCGTAGTCGCCGAACCCTATGCCCGGCGAGACCGCCACCTTGGCTTCCCGGAGCAGCTTCTTCGAGAACTCCAGAGAGCCCATGTCCCTGTAGGCCTCGGGGATCGGCGCCCAGACGAACATGGTCGCCTTGGGCTTGTCGATCTCCCAGCCGAGATTGCTCAGGCCCTCGCACAGGGTATCGCGGCGACTCTGGTACATGTCGCGGATCTCGCGCACGCAGTCCTGGGGGCCGTCCAGCGCCGCAATGGCCGCCACCTGTATGGGGGTGAAGGTGCCGTAGTCCAGATACGACTTGATGCGCGCGAGCGCAGCGATCAAGGTGGAGTTCCCCACCATGAAGCCGACCCGCCAGCCCGGCATATTGTAGCTCTTCGACAGAGAAAAGGACTCGACCGCCACCTCCTCCGCGCCGGCCACCTGCAGTATCGACGGGGCGACGTAGCCGTCGAACACGATATCGGCGTAGGCCAGGTCGTGTACCACCCAGATGCCGTGCTCCCGGGCAATGCACACCACCTTCTCAAAGAAATCCAGATCCACGCACTGGGTGGTCGGATTGCCGGGAAAATTCAGCACCAGCATCTTGGGCCGGGGCCAGGAATCCTGTATCGCCCGGTTGAGCTCGCCGAAGAAGTCCACGCCCGGCTTGAGCGGCACGTGGCGCACGTCGGCCCCGGCGATGATGAAGCCGTAGGGGTGGATCGGGTAGGCCGGGTTCGGGACGAGCACCGAGTCCCCCGGGCCCATGCAGGCCAGGGCCAGGTGGGCAAGCCCCTCCTTGGAGCCGATGGTCACGATGGCCTGGGTGTTGGGGTCCAGCTGCACGTCGTAGCGCCGCCGGTACCAGTTGCAGATGGCCCGGCGAAGCCGCGGGATCCCCTTCGACAGGGAGTAGCGGTGAGTATCCTTGCGGTTGGCCGCCTCGCAGAGCTTGTCGACGATGTGCTGGGGCGTGGGCTGGTCCGGATTGCCCATCCCGAAGTCGATGATGTCCTCCCCGCGCGCCCGAGCCGCCGCCTTGAGCTCGTTGACGATGGCGAACACATAGGGCGGCAAGCGCTTGATTCTCTGGAACTCTTCCATCGCGGGGGCGGACACGGGCACCTCTGCTGGTGTGGTGATGGGGCCGAAAAAAGATGTTAGATTAAGTGCGCTTGGCGCAAAATGTCAAAGAAATTAGGTGGATAGGGGCGGCTTTTGCGGCCCGCCGGCCCCCGGGTTAAGGTTGGAGACGATGAAATTCGCACTGGACGACATCCCGGGACAGCGGCTCGTCACCGGCTACGGCCCCGGCCGCATCCGTGTGGGCAGGGTCGAGTACACGCGCAGCCTGGCAGTGAGCCCCGACCGGATCATCCCGGACTGGGGCCCCGATCGTGCCGGCGACCTGACCGGCGGACACTTCGACGCGCTGATGACCCTGCTGCCCGAGATACTGATCCTGGGCACGGGTCCCCGACAGGCGTTTCCGGATCCGGCGATCTACTCCCGGGTGCTCGAGCGACAGGTCGGCTTCGAGGTCATGGACACCGCCGCCGCCTGCCGAACCTACAATATCCTGCTCGGCGAGGGGCGGCGGGTGGTCGCCGCCCTGATCATGATCTGAGCCCGCTCGGGCCGGCGGTCAGAGCGTTCCCGCCTGACGCGCCAGAAGGGCGGTCTTGGCCGAGAGCTCCAGCGAGCAGGTCCACTTGTAGGCCAGGTTGAGGGTCTCGGCCTTGGCGTACACCCCGTGGCCGCGAACGACGACGATCCGATGCCCGGCGAGCATCTGCGCCACCCGGGCGGGGGCCTGGTCCACGTAGCGCTGGTAGGGAATGGAGACGACCGGCACGCGATCGAAGTAGTGCTGACCCTCGAAGTCCGGCGGGAGAAAGTCCCGCCCGCTGAGGGTGATCGCCACGGTGTAGGGACCGTGGCTGTGAAGAACGGCTCCGGAGTCCGGTACCGCCTGGTAGACACGCTGGTGCAGCGGCGCGTCCAGGGACGCACCGGATGTGCAGGGGCCGTGGACGGGGCAGCGGATCAGTCCCTCCGGCTCGAGCGTGTCCGCGCAGGCTCCGCTGGGCGTGACCCAGAAGCCGTCGCCCGCGCGCACCGACGCGTTGCCGCTGTGCGAGTCGTTGCACCCGTATTGCCTGAGCCAACGGTAGTGGCGTATCAGATCCTGCCTCGCGTCCATCAGGCGGGCTCCGCAACACCGGATCGAGCGCGGGTCCCCCCCGGGCGCGGGCGCGGACTCACTTGAAGATCGCGTCGATGGAGAAGCCGTCCTTCTCCAGGATGTCGCGCAGGCGGCGCAGGGCGTCCATCTGAATCTGCCGCACGCGCTCGCGTGTCACGCCCAGCTCGTTGGCCACCTGCTCGAGTGTGGAGTTCTCGTAGCCGTGCAGTCCGAAACGGCGCTCCACGACCTCGCGCTGCTTGTCGTTGAGCTTGCTCAGCCAGTGGTCGATGTTGGCGTTCAGGCCCTGGTTCTGCAGGCTCTCGGTGGGATCCGGGGCGTCCTCGTCGGGGATGGAGTCGAGCAGCGGCTTATCCGCATCCTTGCCGTAGGGCGTGTCCACGGAAGTGACCCGCTCGTTGAGGCCGAGCATTCGCTTGACCTCGCCGATGGGCTTGTCGAGCAGGCCCGCAATCTCCTCGGACGAAGGCTCGTGGTCGAGGGTCTGCGTCAGCTTGCGCGCCGCCCTCAGGTAGACATTGATCTCCTTGACCACGTGTATGGGCAGGCGGATGGTGCGGGTCTGATTCATGATCGCCCGCTCGATGGTCTGGCGGATCCACCAGGTCGCGTAGGTGGAGAACCGGAACCCGCGCTCGGGATCGAACTTCTCCACCGCGCGGATCAGGCCAAGATTGCCCTCCTCGATCAGATCCAGCAGGGCGAGACCGCGATTCATGTAGCGGCGTGCGATCTTCACGACCAGGCGAAGATTGCTCTCGATCATGTGCTGGCGCGCCGATACGTCGCCACGCTGCGCACGCCTTGCGTAGTAGACCTCTTCTTCGGCAGTCAGCAGCTTGGAGACGCCGATCTCGCTCAGGTAGAGCCGGGTCGCGTCCATCTGCCCCTCCGGGATCTCCCCGGCGGCATAGACACGGTTGTCGTCGTCTTCCTCCCCCTCTTTGACAGGCTCTTCCTCCTCCGCCGCGGTAAGCCCCATTTCCTCGTCGATTTCCCGCTCGTCAGTGGTATCGTCCTCAAGCTCCTCGTGTACGGCATCCTCTTGAACGATCGTCTTCTTCACCATCGGGAATCCTCTCGAAGCACCTGTGAGGTCTCAAAGCTGTCGAACGGTATCCGTGGATGGGGAGCAGATCATCGGGGGGGTAGAATCTTCACCGGATCGACCGGTTTTCCGCGCCGTCGAATCTCGAAGTGCAACATGGGAGCGTTCCCACTGGTGTTGCCCATTTCCGCGATGCGCTCGCCTCTGGTGACTTGGTCGCCTTCCCTGACCAGTATTCTTCTGTTGTACCCGTACGCGCTCAGGTAATCCCTGTTATGCTTGATGATGATAAGCCTTCCGTATCCGATGAGTCCACTTCCGCTGTAGACCACTTTGCCCGCCTCCGCGGCCACCACGGGCTGGCCCGCGATACCAGCGATCTTGATCCCCTTGCGAGTGGCGTCGCCGGGGACGAACCCCTGGGTCACCTTCCCCTTCGTAGGCCACTGCCAGCCCAGGCCGGCGGGTGAAGGCTCCGGCCCGGGTCGCGACGCCCGGTCGGCGCCGGGCGCCGCGACGGCCGTCTTTCGGGGAGGCAGAGGAATCGCCTTCGGCTCGGGCGGCGCGGGGGCGGGTCTGCTCTGGCTGGCAGAAGGACGGCCGATCCGCGGCCCGGGCGGTGCAGCCGCCGATGGCGCTGATCGGTAGGGCGGCGTGAGGCGCAGGTGCTGCCCCGGGTAAATCGTGTAGGGGGGAGGGAGCCTGTTCCAGTCCGAGACCTGGCGGTAATCGAGACCGGCGCGCCACGCAATGCTCCAGAGCGTATCTCCACGCTCCACCCGATAGACTTTGGAGGTTATGGGCGCCTGGACCGGGCGGCTTTCCCGACTCTCCACGGGCGCCCGCGGAGGCGTGCCGCAGCCGCTGACCAGGGCAAGGAGCAGCACACAGCCGAGCGCCGTGCACAACCGCCGGCGGGCTCGGAAACGGAGACCTGGGGGGAGCGCGCAGGGCATGGAGCAATCGTACACGGCCTTTGCGGGCAGCCCCAGCCCCGTGCCCGCGGCTATTCCTTGACCAGGACGAAGATCACCACGGCGAGCAGCACCGTCAGCCAGCCCAGGGCGTCGATGTACTTGCGCAGCAGGCCTTCCATGCGCTCGCCGCCCCAGGCCATCAGGGCGGCGACCAGGAAGAAGCGGGCACCCCGTCCCACGGCGGAGGCGAGCACGAAGAGATGGAACGGCATGGCGATCACCCCCGCCGTGATCGTGAAGACCTTGTAAGGGATGGGAGAGAATCCGGCGAGGAACACGGCCCAGAAGCCCCAGCGGTCGAACCAGGCGCTGGCCTTGAGGTACTCGTCGTAGTAGCCGGCATCCCGCACCAGGGGCTCGATGAGCTCGAACGCGAAGAAGCCGATGAAGTAGCCGAGGATGCCGCCCAGCACGGACGCCAGAGTGGTGAGCGCGGCGAAGCGCCAGGCCTTCGGCGGATCGGCCATGCTCATGGGCGCGAGCATCACGTCCGGCGGAATCGGGAAGAAGGACGATTCGGCGAAGCTCAGTCCTGCGAGGTAGCGAGGCGCGTGGGGATGGCGCGACCACTTCATCGCGCGGGCATAGAGGGAGGAGAACAACCGCATCAGTCCAGCCCTCCGATCAGCGGCACGAAGCTCACCCGCTCCAGGATCTCCCGGTCGTAGCCCGCCCCGATCCGCGTCACACGCACCAGGACCTGCTCGTCGCGCATTCCGATGGGCAGGACCATCCGTCCTCCGGGCTTGAGCTGCTCGACCAGGCCCCGCGGGATCCCCTCGGGCGCGGCGGCCGCGAGGATGCCGTCGAACGGCGCATACTGGGGCAGCCCCAGGCGGCCGTCGCTGTGCATCGGGCGGATGTTGCGCAGCCCCAGGGCACGGAAACGCTGCCGGGCCAGCCGGATCAGCGCGTCGATCCGCTCGACCGTGTACACGCGCCGCACCAGCTGGGCGAGCACGGCGGTCTGATAGCCCGAGCCCGTCCCGATCTCGAGCACCGTGTCCAGCGGTCCCGCCTCCAGGAGCAGCTCGGTCATCCGCCCCACGATGTAGGGCTGGGATATGGTCTGGCCGTGACCTATGGGCAGTGCCGTGTTCTCGTAGGCGCGGCTGGCCAGGGCCTCGTCGACGAAGATGTGCCGGGGCACGACGCGCAGCGCCTCGAGCACGTCGTGGCTCGCGATGCCCGCCTCGCGCAGCCTCTCCACCATGCGCTCGCGGGTGCGCCGCGAGGTCATGCCTTTTCCGGCGAGCTCCGGGAGGCTCATCGTCGGATGTTCTCCAGCCACGCGCCCAGGCCCTCGAGCGCGGCGTGGCGGGTGAGATCGATCTGCAGCGGGGTAACCGAGACCCAGCCCTCGCGCAGGGCGTGGAAGTCGGTGCCCGGCCCCGCGTCCTGCTCCGGTCCCGCAGGACCGATCCAGTAGATGGTCCGGCCCCTGGGGTCCTGCGTCTTGACCACGGGCTCGGCCTTGTGGCGGTAGCCGAGGCGCGTGGCCCGGAATCCCCGCAGCCGCTCGTAAGGCTCGTCGGGCACGTTGACGTTGAGGATGACGTCCGGCGCCATGCGGTGGAACTGCAGGGTCTCCACCAGCTCCCTCGCCACGCGCGCAGCGGTGTCGAAGTGTCGGGGCGCATGGGAGTTGAGCGACACCGCGATGGCAGGCAGTCCCAGAAAGCGTCCCTCCGTGGCCGCCGCGACCGTACCGGAGTACAGGACGTCGTCGCCCATGTTCGGCCCGGCGTTCACGCCGCTGACCACCATGTCCGGCTCGTCGTCCAGCATGCCCGTGATGGCGACGTGGACGCAGTCGGTCGGCGTTCCGTCCACGTGGATGAACCCGTTCTCGGCCCTGCCCGCCCGGATCGGGAGATCCAGCGTCAGCGAGTTGCTCGCGCCGCTGCGGTCGCGCTCGGGGGCGACCACGGTGACCTCCGCGATCTGGGAAAGCGCCCCGGCGAGCGCGGCAAGCCCGGGGGCCTGATATCCGTCGTCGTTGCTGACCAGTATCTTCATCGGAGCCGGACCGCGGCGCTGCGCCGCCGCCGGGCTCCGGCGGCGCACGACCGAGCAGAGTGGAATCTCAAGGCGCTAACTATACTGGAACAGCGCCGCGGGGCGCACCTGCCGGACGCAGCCAGGGTGGTATAATCAGCTCTCAGCGCGCCGCCCCTCGCCATGTCAGACCGCAAGCGCAACAGCCCCGCCCCCGAGGACGCCGCCGCCTTCCTGGAGGCCATGGCGGACGTCGAGCGCCTGGCCCAGGACAGGCCCGAGCCCTACCACCGCCGCCGTCGCCCCGTCCCCATCGAGCACGACGACGGCCCGGAGCCGGAGGTGGCCTTCGTCGACCGCCAGATCGAGACGGGAGACGAGCTCAGCTTCGTGCGCCCCGGCGTGCAGAAGCGCGTCTTCCACGATCTGCGAAGGGGACGGATCGTGCCCGAGGCCTGCCTGGACCTGCACGGCCTGCGGGTGGAGGAGGCCCGGCGCGTGATGCGCCAGTTCGTGCAGCACGCCCTGCAGCGGCGCTTCCGCTGCGTGCGCATCATTCACGGCAAAGGCGGTGTCAGAGGCCAGCCCGTGCTCAAGCAGAAGGTGGACCAGTGGCTGCCCCAGCACCCGGACGTGCTGGCCCTGTGCTCCGCACCCTCCTGGGACGGCGGGACGGGCGCCGCCTACGTGCTTCTGGCAAGGCGCCGGCTGTAGAGGCCCGGCTTAAGCCGGACGTGGCTCTCCTTTGTGCCACCGACCCGGACGCCTGGGGCACCAAGGGTGTCCGAGACGCACATCCACCCCGTCGGTCGAACCCTGGCCCGGGCGCCGCTGCCGGCCTGAAGCCTCTACGGGTGCAGCGCCCGACCCGACACCCGAACCCCCGGAACGCCCTCCCTGCCTACCGTCTACCGTCTCCCGTCTACCGTCTCCCGTCTACCGTCTACCGTCTACCTGGTCCAACAACTCCCGCACCAGACAGGTGGCATAGCTCCCGGCGGGGAGGGTGAACGCCAGCTCCAGGGTCCGGTCCCCGAGCGACCATGCCAGGTCCTCCACCCGGGCCCGCAGGGCCCGCCGGTCGCCCTCCACGCTCAGGCGCTCGAGCCCGGCGGCCCACTCCGGGTGGTCCCGGACCACCCCCTCCTCGATCTCCAGCTCGCGGCCCGCGGGGCGGATGCGCGGCACACCCCAGAGCGGGCCGGTGGGGTGTATCTCCTGCCGCTCGGCGCGGTCCTGCAGGGCGGTGTCGATCTCTGCGGCCGGGAAGACCGCGTGCGAGCCGTCGGGCTGGAGCAGGTCGCCGGGCAGGGCCCGGTCCCAGGTCTCCTCCTCCACCCGCCGGGCCAGCACCTCGTTGAACAGAAATGAGCGCACCGCCGAGATGATCAGCCCGCGCCGATGCCGGCCGGGGCTCCGCTGTCCGCCGAGGACCGCGTCGGCAGCGGCGAGGTTGGACCCGTGGTTGCCGAAGCGCTGCTCACCGAAGTAGTTCGGCATGCCCGCGGGGCCGAGCCGCCGAAGGCGCATCTCCAGCTCTGCCGGGTCGCCGTCGATGTCGCGCACGACAAGCCGGAACCGATTGCCCCTGAGCGCGCCCCGACGCAGCTTGCGCCGGTGCCGTCTCGCCTCCAGCACCCGGAGCTCCGGGGACTCGAGCGCACCCCAGTCGGGCTCGGGGCGGCCCGCCAGGCCGACGGAGAACCACTGGCGGGTGACGGCGTTGCGGTCCTTGAGCCCGGCGTAGCCCACGTCCCTGGGGGGCACCCCCGCCAGGCGGGCGAGCCGGCCGGCGACCCAGTCGGTGTTGGTGCCGCGCTTCTCCACCCGGACGAAGACGTGCTCCCCCTCCCCTTCCGGGGCAAACGGCAGGACCTCGGTCACATCGAAGTCCTCCACCGCGGCACGCAGCACACCGCTCCCCCGCGGCGGCCCGAGGGCGCGCGGAAGACGGTGCACGGAGTAGTCCCAGGCGGGGTGCGCCGACCCGTTCATTCCTCCAGCAGCGCCACGGCGTGGGCCGCAATGCCCTCGGCTCGGCCGGCGAAGCCCATCCCCTCGGTAGTCGTCGCCTTGACGTTCACCGCCCCGGGCATCACGGCCATATCGGCCGCGAGCCGATCTCGCATGGCCGGGACGTGCGGTCCGATTCGCGGGGCCTGGGCCACGATGGTGAGATCGGCGTTGTGGACCCGCAGTCCCGCGTTGCGCAGGAGCCCCACCACATGCCGCAGGAGCACCCGGCTGTCGATCCCCGCCAGGTCCGCGCGGCTGTCGGGAAAGTGACGTCCGATGTCGCCGAGGCCGGCGGCTCCCAGCAGGGCGTCGCAGAGGGCGTGCACGACCACGTCCCCGTCCGAGTGGGCCGCCAGCCCCTGGCTGTGCTCGACCTCCACGCCGCCCAGGACCAGCCGGCGTCCCGCGGCGAAGCGGTGGGCGTCGTACCCGTGACCGACGCGCATCAAGCGGCCTCCTGCGCCTGCTGCTGGAGGTAGAAAGCAGCAAGGCCCAGATCCTCGGGCCGGGTGATCTTGAGGTTGTCCGCGTGGCCCTCCACGAGCAGGGGCCAGCGCCCGGAGAGCTCGACCGCGGACGCCTCGTCGGTGACGCCGCCGCCGTAGCCCAGTGCCGCCTCGAGGCACTCGCGAAGCAGGCCGAAGCGGAACACCTGCGGAGTGAACGCATGCCAGAGGCCCTCGCGGCGGACCGTTTCCAGCACCAGGTTGGAGTCGTCGGTGCGTTTCATGGTGTCCCGCGCGGGCACACCGAGCAGACCGCCCACGGGATGGCCGTCGAGACGGGCCAGGAGGCGGCTGATGTCCCCGGCGCGCACGCACGGGCGAGCGGCGTCGTGGACGACGACCCAGTCGTGCTCCTCGACCCTCGGCTCCAGCGCCACGAGGGCGTTGAGCACCGAATGGCTGCGCTCCATCCCGCCGGGGGCCCGGATCACGCCTGAATGTTCTGCATGGACCGTGCGCGACCAGTAACTGTCATCCTCGGCCAGGGCCACGCAGACGCCGGAGATCGCCGGGTGACGCAGGAGGCGCTCGAGCGTGTGGTCGATGACCGGCCGGCCGAGCAGCGGCAGGTACTGCTTCGGGATCCGGCTGTGCATGCGCCGGCCTCTCCCGGCCGCGGGCACCACCGCCCAGCACGCAGGCTTATCACTCATCTCGCAGCCCTCCTTGGAGGCTCGGGGATCTGATAGAAGACCTCGCCCTCGCGGATCATCCCGAGCTCGCTTCGTGCCCGTGCCTCGACCGCCTCGAGGCCCTCCTTGAGGTCGTCGACCTCGGCCTGGAGGGCGGCATTGCGCCGCTTCATGCGCTCGATCTCCGAACGCTGCGCCGCGATGTCCCGCTGCAGGGCACGAACCTCGGCGAAGCTGCCCTCCCCCACCCACAGGCGATACTGCAGGACCACCAGCGTCACCACCAGGACGGCGAGCACAACGCGCACGAGAGGCGCCTCCCGCGCCCGCGGATCAGGTCCGAAGCCGGGCGAAGGCACCGCGGCCCGCGTAGCGCGCTTCGGCGCCCAGCTGATCTTCGATCCGCATGAGCTGGTTGTACTTGGCGACACGGTCGGAGCGCGACAGGGACCCCGTCTTGATCTGACCCGTGTTGGCCGCCACCACCAGATCGGCGATCGTGGTGTCCTCGGTCTCGCCGGAGCGGTGGGAGACCACGGCGGTGTAGCCGGCCTCGTGGGCCATCCGGATCGCCTCGCGGGTCTCGGTCAGCGTCCCGATCTGGTTGACCTTGATGAGGACCGAATTGGCCACCCCGCGGTCGATGCCCTGACGCAGGATGCGCGTGTCGGTCACGAACAGGTCGTCGCCCACCAGCTGGACCCGCCCGCCCAGGCGCCTGGTGAGGATCTCCCAGCCTTCCCAGTCGCTCTCGTCCATACCGTCCTCGACGGAAATGATGGGATAGCGGTCCACCCAGCCGGCCAGGTAGTCCGTGAACTCGGAGGCATCGAAGCGGCGGCCCTCGGAGGCCAGATTGTAGACACCGTCCTCGAAGAACTCCGAGCTGGCCGCGTCGAGGCCGAGATAGATGTCCTTCCCGGCCTGGTATCCCGCGTTCTCGATCGCCTCGAGGATGACCTCGATCGCCGCCTCGTTGGAGGGCAGATCCGGGGCAAAGCCGCCCTCGTCGCCCACGCTGGTGGCCAGCCCCCGCCCCGCGAGCACCTTCTTCAGGGCATGGAACACCTCGGCCCCGTAGCGCACCGCCTCGCGCAGGGAGGGCGCGCCCACCGGCAGGATCATGAACTCCTGCAGGTCCACGCTGTTGGCGGCGTGCACACCACCGTTGATGATGTTCATCTGGGGCACGGGCATCCGGTACTCCCCGTCCCCCAGGTACTCGTAAAGCGGCAGGGCGCGCTCCTGGGCGGCCGCGTGGGCTACCGCGAGGGAGGCCGCGAGCACGGCGTTCGCTCCCAGGCGCGCCTTGTTCTCCGTGCCGTCCAGCTCGATCATCCGCGCGTCCACACCCCCCTGATCGCTCACCTCCATTCCCAGCAGGGCGTCGCGGATCTCACCGTTGACGTGCCCCACGGCCTTGAGCACGCCCTTGCCCGCGTAGCGCTTGGGGTCTGCGTCGCGCAGCTCCAGGGCCTCGCGGGAGCCGGTGGACGCCCCGGAAGGCACGGCGGCCCGGCCCATGGCCCCGTCGGCGGTGACCACGTCGGCCTCGATGGTGGGGTTGCCGCGGGAATCTAGGATCTCCCGGGCGCGGATTGCGGCGATCTCGGACATGACAGCTCCCTTGGGTTTGTGCGTGGGTCACCGGGCGGGCCCGCGGGCGCACTGAGAGGGGGCGCCCGTCAACCGTGACTCTCGGATCTTGCGCTATCCCGCCCCTTCCAGAAAATCCCGGGCCTTCACCGTGCGATCGATCTCGACCAGGGTCTCCAGGAGCTCACGCATGCGCGGCAGCGGCCAGGCGTTGGGGCCGTCACTCAGTGCCTGGTCGGGATCGGCGTGAGTCTCCATGAAGAGCCCCGCGACGCCGACCGCAACGGCCGCCCGCGCCAGCACCGGGACGAACTCACGCTGACCCCCGGAGCGCGTGCCCTGGCCGCCAGGCAGCTGGACGGAGTGAGTGGCGTCGAATACCACCGGACAAGCGGTCTCGCGCATGACCGCCAGGGCGCGCATGTCCGAGACCAGGTTGTTGTAGCCGAAGGAGACGCCGCGCTCGCACACCATGATCTGCCGGTTTCCCGTGGCGCGCGCCTTCTCCACCACGTTCCTCATGTCCCAGGGCGCAAGGAACTGCCCCTTCTTCAGGTTCACGGGAAGGCCCTGGCTGGCGACCGCCTGTATGAAGTTGGTCTGGCGGCAAAGGAAGGCGGGCGTCTGCAGCACGTCCACCACGGACGCCACCTCGGTGAGCGGCGTGTCCTCGTGGACGTCGGTCAGCACGGGCACGCCGATGCGATCGCGGACCTCCGCGAGTATCCGCAGCCCCTCCTCCATGCCCGGTCCGCGGTAGCTGGATCCGGAGGATCGGTTGGCCTTGTCGAACGAGGATTTGTAGATGAACGGTATGCCCAGTGCGCCGGTCAGCTCTTTGAGAAGGCCTGCGGTGTCCAGCGCCGACTGCTCCCCTTCGACCACGCAGGTGCCGGCAATGAGGAAGAGCGGCCGATCGAGCCCGACCTCGACCCCGCAGAGGTTCATGCGCTGACCGCTTCCCTGTGCTGCGCCTTTCGGTGCTGGAGCGCGGCTCGCACGAAGCCCGAGAACAGGGCGTGCCCGCCCCGGGGCGTGGACGTGAACTCGGGATGAAACTGGCAGGCGACGAACCAGGGATGGGTCGGGTTCTCGATGATCTCCACCAGCCGACCGTCCATGGACCAGCCCGAGACCCTCAGCCCCGCTTCCCGCAGCACGTCCAGATACTGGTTGTTGAACTCGTAGCGATGGCGGTGGCGCTCGACGATCACCGGTCTACCGTACAGCTCCCGCGCCAGGCTCCCCTCCTCCAGACGGCACTGCTGGCCCCCCAGGCGCATGGTCCCGCCCAGATCCGAATGCTCGTCGCGTAGCTCCAGCTGCCCGTCGGCATTCATCCACTCCGTGATAAGCGCGATCACCGGATAGGGCGTACTCCGGCTGAACTCGGTGCTCTGGGCGCCTTCGAGCCCGGCCACGTGGCGCGCGAACTCGATCACGGCCACCTGCATGCCCAGACAGATCCCGAGATAGGGCACGCCGGTCTCGCGCGCGTAGCGGACCGCCGCGATCTTGCCCTCCACACCGCGCTCCCCGAATCCGCCCGGGACGAGCACGGCGTCGACGCCTTCCAGGCAGACGGTGCCCTCGGCCTCGATCTGCTCGGCGTCCACGTAGACGATGTTGACGCGGTTGCGGGTGTGCACCCCGGCGTGCACCAGCGCCTCGGACAGCGACTTGTAGGCCTCGGTGAGATCCGTGTACTTGCCCACCATGGCAATGCTCACCTCCCCCTCGGGCCGCTCCAGACCGTCGATCACCCACTGCCACTGGGAGAGGTCGGCCGCGGGCACCTGCAGGCCGAACTGGCGCACCACGATCTCGTCGAGGCCCTGCTCGTGGAGCAGAAGAGGGATGCGGTATATGTGGTCGGCGTCCACCGCCGAGATGACCGCGTTCTCCGGTACGTTGGTGAACAGGGCGATCTTCCGGCGCTCGGAGACGGGGATCGGCCGCTCAGCCCGGCAGAGCAGGATGTCGGGCTGGATGCCGATGGATCGCAGCTCCTTGACCGAGTGCTGGGTGGGCTTGGTCTTTATCTCGCCCGAGACGCGGATGTACGGCACCAGGGTCAGGTGCATGAACAGCACGTTCTCGTGGCCGAGCTCCACGCCCATCTGGCGGATCGCCTCGAGGAACGGCAGGGATTCGATGTCGCCGACGGTGCCGCCGATCTCGATCATCGCGATGTCGGCGCCGCCCGCCCCGAGCCCGATGCACGCCTTGATCTCGTCGGTGATGTGCGGGATCACCTGGACGGTGCCGCCGAGGTAGTCGCCCCGGCGCTCCTTGCGGATCACGTTCTCGTAGATCTGCCCGGTCGTGAAGTTGTTGTTGCGCCCCATGGTGGTGTGGACGAACCGCTCGTAGTGACCGAGATCCAGATCGGTCTCCGCGCCGTCCTCCGTGACGAACACCTCCCCGTGCTGAAACGGGCTCATGGTGCCCGGATCCACATTGATGTACGGATCGAGCTTGACCATGGTCACCTTGAGCCCGCGCGCCTCCAGAAGGGCGCCCAGGGAGGCCGATGCGATGCCCTTGCCGAGGGAGGACACCACGCCGCCCGTTATGAAGATGAATTTGGTCATTCCGGGGTCGGGGAAGTTGCGCCGGGACGGGACCTCAAGGTACCAGAAGCCCCCCGGCGAAACAACGCGCCGCGGACCCGTCCGGACCCCTGCGCAAGGGCAATACCCCTGCCCGCATCCAGGGTTTGAATATTCCGGGAGATGGGCCATAATCGTCGGGCACAGCGGAAGAATTTCCGTGGCCGGTGGCCGCTTTCCGGCCGATTCGGAGCAGGAATACGACCGCCGTTACTGTGTGATAAAGAGCAGAACAGAGGAGTGAAGATATGCGCAAGATGTCCAAAGTGCTCGGTGCCGCCGCGATCGTCGGCGCCGCCGCCTTCTCCGTTCAGTCCGCCAATGCCTGGTGGAGCGGCGGCCCCGGCTGGGGCGGCTGGGGCGACGACTGGTTCGGCGACGGCTGGGGCGACTTCAATATGTCGATGAGCGGCGGCGGTCACGGCTGGGGCCGCGGCCGCGGCTACGGCTACGGCTACGGCTACCCCTACTACGGCTGGGGCGGCCCCTACGGCTGGGGCGGCTACCCGGGCTACGGCTGGGGCGGCTACCCGGGCTACGGCTGGGGCGGCTATCCGGGCTACGGCTACGGCTACCCCGCGGCTCCCGCCCAGTCCTCCGAATCGTCCGCGAAGTAAGGGCGCCCGGAGCGCAGCAGGCCGGCCCGCGCCTCTCCGGCGCGGGCCGGTTTTCTTTGGGCCGCCGTCGTCGAATACCCCATAGTTTTCAGCGCCTTTCTTGATCCAGGTCAGGGAAAAGCACACAATGAGGGTGTCGCTTCGGGGAAGGGCTCGTGGACGATCTCAGCAAAGTTGTCTCCATCGAGAGCATCAAGGTCGCCTGCAAGAGCTGCAGCCTGGCCTCGCTTTGCCTGCCCATGGGTCTGGACGCCGAAGACGTCGACCGTCTCGACCGCATCGTCAGGCGCGCCCGCCCCCTGCACCGCGGGGATCACCTGTTCAGGGTCGGCGATGGCTTCCGCAGCCTCTACGTCGTCAAGACCGGCTCGATCAAGACCTACACGCCGAGCGAGGACGGCGGCGAGCAGGTCCTGGGATTCCATCTGCCCGGCGAGATCATCGGCCTGGATGCCATCGAGGGGGATCACCATCGCTGCTCGGCCCGGGTTCTGGAGACGTCTGCGGTCTGCGAGATCCCCTTCGGCAACCTCGAGGAGCTCAGCGCCGCCGTCCCCAGCCTGCAGCGTCAGATGTACCGGGTGCTCAGCCGTGAGATCAGCCAGGACACCGAGATGCTGACGCTGCTGGGCAAGAAGAGTGCGGACGAGCGCCTGGCGGCGTTCCTGCTGAGCCTCTCCGGCCGGTTCGAGCGCCGTGGCTTCTCGCCCCGCGATTTCCATCTCAGCATGTCCCGGCACGAGATCGGCAACTACCTCGGCCTCGCGGTGGAGACCGTCAGCCGGCTGTTCACGCGCTTCCAGGAGGAGGGTCTGCTCGAGGTCGAGCGCAAGCACATTCAGCTCAAGGACCTGGATCGGCTGCGTTCCATGGTCCAGGCGGCCCCTCCCG
>JASFUT010000008.1:0-26520 GCA_050050175.1 Chromatiales bacterium | reverse complement strand
ACCGTTGTTGCACTCGCTCGCATTAGCGATGGCTAGTGCTTCACTCGTGCGCCTAGGTGCAGACCCGCCCAGGCACGCTGAAACGAACGATTGGTATGGGACCGAGCACTAGATGTCCGCCGCCTCGATGAGCCTGCGGGTCTGCACATAGCGGCGCAGCCCGATGGCGGCGGTCAGGAAGGCGAGAGGGATGAGCACGGCTCCGGTGATCTCCATGGCCCTGACCCCTTCGAACAGCTTGAGCAGGGTGACGCCGGAGACCAGCAGCATGAGCGCGGTGCGCAGCCAGGCGAGGAGGGTGCGCTCGTTGGCCAGCCGGGTGCGATCGATGGCCAGCACGTCGCGCAGGATCGGCTGCTGCGCGCGGCCGGTGTAGGGCGGGCGTTGCTCGTCGGGCGAATTCATACAATCCTTCTCATGACACGGACGGATCAACTGGACCTGGAGCGCGGCGGCATCCTCGCGCGGGCGGGATGCACAGGCCCGCTGCCGCCCCGGGACAGAAGGCCCCGTTCAGGCGCTCACAAGGATACCGCAATCCATGGTCGCCTACCCGGCCCCGGCTCAGTCCCGGGTCTTCAGCCCGTACTTCTGCACCCGGTACCGCAGCTTCTCCCGGGTGGTGCCGAGGACCCGGGCGGTGAGGCTGACGTTCTCGCCGTTGCGCGCCAGCGCGTCGACCAGGATGCTGCGCTCCATGTCGTCCAGGCTCACGCTGCCGTCCAGGGGCAGGCAGATGCGATCGCCGTCGCTCCATGCCCCGGAAGGGGCCGCGGAGGCGGGCGGCGCCTCGCCCCCGAGGTACAGCCAGCGTTCCGGGAGCTCCGGACCGTCGGCCAGCAGTACGCAGCGCTCCACCAGATTGCGCAGCTCGCGCACGTTACCGGGCCAGTCGTAGGCCGCGAGGCGCCGCCAGACGGTGGGGGAAACCCGCTCCACCTTCTGCCCGGATCGGGCGTTGAACTCGTCGATGAATATCGGCAAGAGGACCTCGATGTCCTCCTTGCGACTGCGCAGCGGCGGCACGGTCAGGCGGAACACCGCCAGACGGTGGAAGAGATCGGCGCGGAAGGCGCCCGCCTGGACCTGCGCGTCGAGCTCCTGGTTGGTGGCCGCAATCACCTGCACATCCACCTCCAGCTCCCGGTCCCCGCCGACCCTGCGCACTCTGCGGTCCTCGATGGCCTTGAGCAGCTTGGCCTGCAGATCGAGCTCCAGCTCGCCGACCTCGTCCAGGAACAAGGTACCGCCGCTCGCCTGCTCGATCAGCCCGCGGCGGCGTCCCTTGGCCCCGGTAAAGGCGCCGGCCTCGTGGCCGAACAGCTCGGCCTCCATGAGCTCCCGGGGCAGGGCCGCGCAGTTGACCTCGACGAGAGGGCCGGCAGAGCGTGGCCCGGCGTGGTGCAGTATGCGGGCGGCCAGGCCCTTCCCCGTGCCGGTCTCCCCGGTGATGACCAGGGCGGAGAACGGCACCTTGGACAGCCGCTCGAGCATCTCGCGCACGTGGCGCGCACCCGGGCTGCCGCCGACGAACGCCTCGGGGGAGTAACGGCTGCCGCGGGCGCGCTCCTCGTCGTGCAGTCGTCGCTGCGCGCGGGCGCTGCGGGCGGCGCCGCCCACCACCAGCTGCAGGCGCTCGGGCTCGCAGGGCTTCTCCAGGAAGTCGAAGGCGCCGAGCTTGAGCGCCCGCACGGACTCGGGCACGCCGCCGTAGGCGGTGAGGAGGATCCACTCCCCCGGCACCGCTTTCCTGGCGCGCACCTTCTCCAGCAGGTCGAGGGCGTTGCCGTCGGGCAGACTCATGTCCGAGAGCACCACCAGGGGCTCCAGGTTGCGCACGAGGAGCATGCGCTCGGCCTCGGCGAGCGTGGCCGCCAGCACGGCGTCCCAGCCGCTCTCCGCGAACTCGTCGCGCAGCTCCGTGCCCAGCAGCGGCTCGTCCTCAATGACCAGCAAGGCCTCAGCCATTCGACTTCTCTCCTTCGTCATGCCGCATCGTCGACCCCGCAGGGAAGGCGCAGGGTGACCCGGGCGCCGTGCGGCTCCAGGTTGGCGAGCTCCATCTCGCCGTCGTGGTCACGGGTGAAGCGACGCACCATGGCGAGCCCCAGCCCGGTGCCGCCGGCGCGGCCGGTGGCGAAGGGGCGCACCCCCGCGCGCAGCATCTCCTCTGGGAAGCCCGGGCCGTCGTCGCTGACGCTGAGCACCAGGCGATCATCCTCGCGGTGGGCGGCCACAGTGACCCGGCCGCTGCGCCCCAGCACCTGAACGGCATTCAGCACCAGATTCAGCAGGGCCTGGCGCAGGCTCGCCGCCGGGAGCAGGCACACCAGGTCTCCGGGGACCCTTGCTTCCAGAGCAACCCCTTCCGGCGCCTGGTAACGCGTGAGGGCGAGGAACTCGTTGACCAGCTCGCTCAGGCGCACCCGGGCCAGGGGCTCGAGCGCGTGGCGGGCGGCGTCCACGGTCTCCGTGAGCAGACCGTTCACGCGCTTGAGCTCGGCGATCACCGCCCCGACTCGGGCGGCCTGGTCCGTGCTTCCGAGTGACCGACGCAGCTTGGAGCACGCCATCTGAATCCCCGCCAGCGGGTTTCGCAGCTCGTGGGCCAGGCCGGCGGACACCGCACCCACGGCAGCCAGACGCTCGGCCCGGGCCAGCTCCCGGCTCTGGGCCAGCAGCGCCTCGGTCGCCTGGCGCACTTCCTTCTCCAGGGTGTGCTCCCGGGCGCGGTGCTCCTCCTCCAGGACCCGAAGGCGCGAGACCAGGCCGTTGTAGCTGCGAAACACCGGCTGCACCAGGCCGGCGGTGCCGGTCAGCGCCGCGTCCGGCACCGGGCGGTAGTCCCGCGCCGCCAGCCGGGAGAGCAGATCCCCGAGGTCGTTCAGGGGGTCCTTGATACGCGCCCGCAACAGAAGTAGCAACGCGCCCGCCACCAGAGGCAGCGCCACCAGCAGGACCGCCGCCAGCCGCAGCTCGGTCTCGGTGTCCCGGGCCACACCCGACAGCAGCTGGTCGTAGCGCTCGCGCTCCCCGGCCAGCGCCTGGCGTAGCTGAGCCAGCGCGTCGATCAGGCCTTCCGTGGGATCGCCCTGCGGCTGTGCCAGGGCATCGACGACGAAAGCCAGACGCTTCCGGGTGGCCGTGTTCAGATAGCTCTCCGGGGCGGCGATCTCCTGAACCTGCCGACGCAGCTCAGCCAGATCGGACGGCCCGAGGCGAGCGCCTCGCAGCCCCCGGAGCACCGCCGTCTCCATCTCGAGCTCCACGTCCTGGATGCGGCCGATGTCCGTCAGGTGCGCCTGAACGGGATGGATGCGCTCCAGGCCGCGCCAGGAGACCGCGACCAGGCCCCCCAACGTCGTCATCACCAGGACCAGGGAGACGGCGAGCGGCAGCCAGAACAGCCGGCGCACCGGCAGACGGTAAGAGACGGCGTGACCTTTCGCCTCGCTCATGGGGCGGCACCCGGCACTTCGACGCCGGTCGCGACGAATCTCATCGCCATGACCTGGTTGCCCCGCCGCGGGGATGGCCGTGGGGCGCAACGCGGCGCAGTAACCGCCTGCGGTTTCCGTCCCGCGGCCGTTCACCGGCATCTGATCGATCTGCTCTCATGGGATAGGCTGCTGCAATTGACGTGCCGTCCGTCGAACCCGATGCCCGGCGCAGATCCCGGGTTGTCGGGAGTCGGGCTCCTGGTTCAAATAAACCAGGCCGGTCCCTGGGAACCACGCCGGGCTTCGAAAACGCCTCCTGAGTCGGACCGCCCGAGCGCCCGGACCCCCGGGCGGCTTGAGCGCGCCCGCGCCTTCGACCCCCGACGGCACGAATCTCGCTGGGCATCCTGCAAGAGACTCCGGTCCGCGTCCGACGCACCGATCTTAAGTCACAAGGAGCGACCCCATGGACCCCGCCATCCCGTGGATCTCCGAATCCGGCTGGCTGCTCTGGCTGCCTCTGCTGGCGGCCTTGAGCATCTTCCTGATGCGGCCCCGCCCCCGATCCGGCCCCGACCGGCAGCTGCCGGCCACCCCCCAGGGAGCCTCCGGCGGGGAAGCGCCACCGGGGGCGGACAAGCGCCCCGACCCACCGCCGGTCCCCGTGTTCTGGTGGGTCGCCTTCGCGCTCCTGCTGCTCTGGAACATCTTCCCGGGTCTCGTGGGCCGCACCGCCCCGCCGGTCGCCAAGGTCCCCTACAGCACCTTCGTCTCCGAGGTGAAGGCCGACAACGTTGACCAGGTCGCCATACAGGGAAGCGCGATCACCGGCAAGCTCAAGACCGCCCGGCTCTGGCACGTCCAGACCGGCGAGCTGACAGCGGTCCCCGCATCGGGAGAATCCGGCGCCGGCCAGCCGAAGAGCGCCCCCGCCGGCACCACCGCCAAGCCCGCCGCCTCTCCGGCACCCGCCGGCGGCGGCAAGCCCCCCGGAGCCGGGAAGCCGGCGGCGCACACGCGTCAGGTCGTCGGTTTCGCCACGGTGTTCCCGAGCTCGGTCGGCGACCCCCAGCTGCTGTCGCTGCTGGAGGCCCACGGCGTCGAGATCGTCGCCGCGCCCCAGGGACCGCACTGGCTCGGCGGCCTGATCGGTGGTCTCCTGCCCACCCTGCTGCTGGTCGGCTTCTTCTGGTGGATGGGACGCCGCGCCATGAACCAGCAGCAGAGCATCTTCGGCGTCGGCAGGTCTCAGGCCCGCCGCTACAACCGGGAAGACAAGCCTGCCGTGACCTTCGCCGACGTGGCCGGCGCCGACGCCGCCAAGGCGCAGCTGCAGGAGATCGTCTCCATCCTCAAGGCGCCGGATCGCTACCGATCGCTGGGCGCCCGCATCCCCCGCGGGGTCCTGCTGGCCGGTCCCCCCGGCACCGGCAAGACCCTCCTCGCCAGGGCGGTGGCCGGCGAGGCCGGGGCGCCCTTCTTCTCCATCAGCGGCTCGGAGTTCGTGGAGATGTTCGTCGGTGTGGGCGCCAGCCGCGTGCGCAGCCTGTTCAAGGAGGTCAAGGAGGCGGCCCCCGCCATCCTGTTCGTCGACGAGCTCGACGCGGTAGGGCGCCGCCGCGGGACCGGCCTGGGGACCGTGAACGACGAGCGCGAGCAGACCCTGAACCAGCTGCTGGTGGAGATGGACGGCTTCGACGAGCGGGTGAACGTCATCGTGCTCGCCGCGACCAACCGCCCGGACGTGCTCGACCCCGCGCTGCGCCGCCCGGGGCGCTTCGACCGCGACGTGACCGTGGGCCTGCCGGACCTCGCCGGGCGCCGTGGCATCCTCGCGATTCACACCCGGGAGCTGGCCCTCGCCGACGACGTGAGCCTGGACAGGCTGGCCGGGGTCACCATGGGGATGAGCGGCGCTCAGCTGGCGAATCTGTGCAACGAGGCGGCCCTGTTGGCAGCGCGCGAGGAGCACCCGCGCATCACGGCGGCCGACTTCGAAGCGGCGTTGGACCGCATCGTGCTGGGCGACGTGCGCCCCCTGGCCATGGACGACGCCTCGCGGCGAACCATCGCCTACCACGAGGGCGGACACGCCCTCGTGGCCTGGCTCACCCCGGAGGCGGACCCGGTGCACAAGGTCACGATCGTGCCCCACGGCATGGCCCTGGGGGTCACGGAGCAGCGTCCCGAGGAGGATCGCTACAACCTCTCGCGCCGGTACCTGACCGCCCGCCTCAACGTGATGCTGGGCGGGCGCACCGCCGAGGAGGTCACCCTCGGGGAAATTACGACCGGGGCCGAGAACGACCTCATCCAGGCGACCCGCCTGGCGCGGCGCATGGTCACCGCCTGGGGCATGAGCGAGCTGGGCCTGGCCGCCTACGAGCCCTCCGGCGACGACCGCTTTCTCGGCTACGAGCTCGGCCAGGGCCGGCCGTACAGCGAGGACACCGCGCGGCGCATCGACGCGGAGGTCTACCGCCTGCTCGAGGAGAGCCACCAGGCGGTCAGGGCCCTGCTCGAATCCTCGAGGGACCGCCTGGACGGGCTGGCAGAGGCGCTGCTGGCCCGTGAAACGGTCGAGCAGGAGGAGCTGGAGCGCCTGCTGGGGCCGAGGCCGACGGCACAGGCGGCCTGAGCCCAGACCCTCGAGCCGCCAGGATGATCGGCTCGTTGTCGACGAGGAGCGATCTTTCCGGGTCAGGCGGATTTGAAGCGGCGATAGCCAAGCACGGCAAACCCGAGACCGATCAGCAACGATGTGGGAGGAACCGGAACAACCTCAACTCCGCCTTCGGCTTCAGCCAACAACTCGAAAGTGTAGTCGGACCCTGGGTTGATGACTCTTTCGAAGCCGATGGTGGAGGCTAGGTTGCTCGCGGAGTCGGAATCGGGCCCGATGATGTTCGATCCCAGGTTGATGCTGCCGTTCACAATGGTGCTGTTGGTAACGGCCTCGGAAATGATCGCGTTGCTACTACCCGCGATCAGCTTTTCGATTCCGCTATTCAGCGCATAGGCACCAAGCGCTCCAACGTCATTGGAGAGCATCAATGTAATTACATCATCCGTGTTATTGGTGATGGTAACCAGAAGTCCGCCCAAGGCATTTGAACTTGCGAACCCAAGAGCCGACGCGGTACCGGTTGCTTCTGCCTCGATCTCCCAAGAGTACTCACCGGTATTGAAAACAAGGTTGTCGCCCTCGGAATTCGGGGGAGAAGGATCGGCATCTCCTGTGCTGGTGGCAACAAAGCCAAACGACGTTGAAATGAATGAAAACCAATTTTCCATTTCAACCGAATTTTCGTTAGCGTCGAGCAGGCCGGTAACCTCGGTGGAGACATTGGCTGAAAAATCGTAAGTTGCGACGGCGAACACATTTTGCGTCAAGAGCGCTAACGCCGAGAAAACCGTGAATCTGTTCAAACCGGCAATTGGTATCATCACAACCTGGTCCCTCCGGCGTATGTTCTTGTTGCGGGACACGATTGAAGCAACTATTGATCCATTCCCATCAACTTGTTGAAATATCAACAATGTCTTTGCTCTGAGGCCCACCCGGCCATAGCTTTCTGTAAAGAATCTCGACACTTCCGCCCTTTTCGGCGCTAGCACACCAGCCGCATTACACGGATACGGCGAGGGACAGGAATTTGCTTTCAGCCGCCCCAGGCTGAGAGCAGGCTCGCACCCTGTCGTCGGCCGACTGCGCAGCGCTGGCATAGCTCCGATACGCCAGCATCCTGACTCAGGCGCACGCAAAGTGCGCGGGTGAAGTCCTGCAATCCGATACAGCACCGGTGTGAGTGTCCAACATGGCTCGTCCCGACGCAGACAAACGCCTACCCCAGGAATGCAAGGAGTTGACTACGCTGTCGGCATCCTCTGCCACCCGGTCGGTCCTGCGTAAGGCAGCCCGGAATGTTGGATCGCATGACCTGGCTCCGTGTGCCTGGCTTGTCCGCTTTCCCCTCCGCGCGATGCCTGGGCAAACTCCGCCAAGGGTCGCTGTGCGGCGGATGAGGCCGGGGATGCGTCAACCGGACACCGGGGCCTTGGGCACCCCGGCCCGCAGGCTGCGCATCAGGGCATCGACGCCGTCGACATCGGGCGTGGGCTGATCGGCGAGGCGCCGGGCCTCCTGCGCGAGCCCGCCGGCGCCGGCCAGGCTCTGCAGATTCTCCGCCGCCTGCCTCAGATGGACGCGGGCCTGCGCAGGGTCCTCCGGGAGCGCCAGGCGCGCATCGACGGCGTCGTCGTAGGCACTGAGCCAGCCCGATGCGTCCGTTGTCGTGACCCAGCGCACGGCGGCCAGAGCGCTGCCGGCCGCCTCCGCTATGCCCTTCCAGTAGGGCGGCTCGGGGCTCAGCGCCATCTCGGCGGAGCGGATGTCGCCGCGGATCTGGCCCAGCGGCAGCAGGGCCCAGCGGTAGTCCAGCACGTCTTCCAGTGCCCGAAGCCGCTGGCCCGCCTTCCCGCGGTCGCCCTCGGCGGCCGCCGCCCTGCCCTCTGCCACGGCCTGCTTCGCGCGCTGCACGTCCTCCGCCGGCGCCATGATCTCTGCATGATCCAGCTCCGCCTTGAGCGGCAGCCAGAGGCCCGGCCCCGGCTCGGCGCCCTCTCGCGCCAGATCCCGGCGGATGATGGCGGCCTGCTGCTGCAGGGCCCGCGTCGCGTCGGAGTCGTAGAACGAGCCCAGCACGCGGCTCGCGTCGTTCAGTGCCAGCCGGGTGTCGATCTCGTCGCGGCGCCGCGCCGCGTCCTGCAGCCGCACCAGATCGCTGTACACCTCCCGCCCCAGGGCCAGGGCACGGTGCGAGACCCCGGCGACCGGCGCCCGCGCGCTGGTCACGAGCTCTGCGCCGGGGCCGCTGGGCGCCTGCAAGACGCCGGCCTCGGGGCGGGTCTCATCGGGTGATGGCGCGGCGGACAGCGGCTCGATGGTGGAGGCGGCGAGAAAGATGGCGGTGACAAGCAGGGTGCGATGCATGGGAGATCTCCTCACTTCCGGTAGACCGGCGTAGGCCGGTGAGAACGATCGGGTGCACGGAACGGCTCCGGCCCGAGCGTGCGGCCGCTTCCGGGGCGGAGATCCCGGGCAGGGGCCAAGCGCGGACGTGTCCCCGTGCTGCCCCGAAAGCCCCGGGGACGAGGCGGCACGCGGGACCCCGTTGCGCGCGACGATCCGATTGCCTGAATCGCCTTCGATGCATCGGCGAGCCAGCCTTATGCCAGCCCGGGCAGCAATGCCTTGAGCCCGCTGGTGACGAAGCTCACTGCGATGGCTGCCAGCAGCAGACCCATGAGCCGGGTGGCGATATTCAGGCCGGTGCCTCCGAGCGCTCTGGCCAGACCCTCGCCCAGATGCAGGGCCATCCACACCAGGGCCGCAACCAGCCAGATCTCGACAACCAGCACACCGGTGTGCATCCAGCCATCGCCCCGGTGGGCGTAGATGATGACGGTGCTGATCCCCCCGGGGCCGGCCAGCAGCGGGATGCCGAGGGGCACCACGCCGACCTGCTCCTTGCCCTGGGCCTCCTGTGCCTCCTGGTCGGTGTGGCGGGCACCGCTCATGCGCGCGTGCAGCATGGCGATGGCCATGAGCAGGATCAGAAGGCCGCCGCCGACCTGGAAGGCCGGGACGCCGATGCCGAACAGGCGCAGCAGGGCCTGCCCGCTCAGCGCCGCGGCGCTCAGCACCAGCCCGACGGTAAGGGCGGCCTGGCGGGCTGTGGCGCGCCGCTGCGCCCGGTCCTCGCCACCCGTGAGCGCCGCAAACCCCGACACGGCCAGGAGTGGATTCACGATCACCAGCAGCCCCACCAGCATGTGGAGCCAGAGGTGCCACTCAGCCATGCCTGCCGCGGTCCGGACCGCGCCGCTCCAGCACCCGGTACTCGCCCTCGATGACCCTGGCACCCCGGCGCTGACCACCCTTGCGCCGCACCTGACGGCTCAGCCACCAGACCCGGGCCGCGAGGCCGAGGCCGAGGGCCGCGCCCAGGCCGAGGATCACCGCCCCGAATGCCAGCCCGAGCAGGACGACGAGCACCGCGAAGATGCCTGCCAGAATGCGCTCGGGCCAGCCCAGGGGGATGGTGTCGATGAATATTCGTCTTTGCATGGCTGCCGGCTCCTTACTGTTCTTCGTGGTGCAGCACGATTCGCGCCAGGCTCGAATCCAGTCCTCCGGCTCGGCTCACCGGACCCGCAAAGGCACCCTCGGCACCGGGGACCGCCAGGGTGCCGGCCTTGCGTGAGACGCTCGACCGGCGTAGACCGCGCTGTTCGCCACCCTCACGGGGTCTTACCTCCGCTCGCGCTGAGCTCGGAGCGCTCGGCCGCGGCGCGCGTGGACTCCACCCTGGCATCGAGATCGCGCGCCAGAGTCTCGAGTGCGGCGCGATCGGGCGGCGCCTGCTGCAGCCGCGCGACGCGCCGGGCATAGGCCCCCCCGTCGGGCAGCCCAGCCAGTATCCGTTTGGCCTCCGCCAGATGTCCGGCCGCACCGGGCCGGCGCTCCAGGATGAGGGCATAGGCCTGGAGAACTTCGTCGCGGACCCTGGACCAGTCCGTCGGTTGAAGAGGACCCTGCCAGCGAACCTGCGCCAATGCGCTGTTCGTCGCCAGCAGCGCGGCGCCGAGCCCGCCGGAACGGCCGCGCAGGGCGTACAGGGCGCGGTGGATTGCGGCGGCCACCGCACTCATGGGAATTGACCCGACCGCCTGCTGCAGCTCGCCCAGCCGCCGGTTCCGCCCGCCTGACAGCGGAGCGTCGACGTCCACGCGCTCGGCCAGGGGTGCGCTGAGGCTCTTCGGCAGCGGTCGGGTGGGCGGCTCGCCGGCCCCGGATGAGTGGGACGGCGGCTTCATGCGCTCGGCGAACGCCATGGCGTCGAGCAGCCGGCGCGCCTCCTCGAGCGCATAGGCCATGCCCCAGCGATCGCCGCGAAGACCCTGTTCGCGTGCCTGCTGGAGGTTGGCGATCAGCATGCGTCCCTGCACCAGGCTCTGATCCCGGACGGCCGCGGCGTAATAGCTCTGTGTCGTGTCGGCCGCCATCACGCGGGCCCCCGGGCCGATCGACAGCACGGCCGCCAGACCGAGAGCCAGCCCCGTGTATCTGTTCATGATGCGTCCTCCGCCCGAATCGGTGAGAGCCCGCGCGGCGTGTGCGGTGCTACCCCGCTGCGCGACCGGCGACTCCAGACTGCGTCTCGCCGCTCTCCGCCATGCGAACTCCGTTCCACTTCCCGCGGCCATTCCTCCAGCCACCTGCGGACCGCAGCTGACCGCCGCCGCCTGCCGGAGGACGGTCTTCGAAGGCCGGGGGCCGCACCCCCGGCCGGATCGGCCTGGACGGACGCACGGCGGGATCCCGGGGATAGCGAGGAGCGTGCTTCGTCTGGAGCGGGCCGGAAGGGGGACGGAGTGAGCGGGCGGTTTGCGGAAAAGAACCAACGGTTCGGGGAATATGAGCCAAGGTGGCGGGGGACCACGTCATCGACGCCCGTCATGCCCGTGCGGGTGCCTCTCCGGCGGACGGATGTCCTGTCGCCGGCGCACGCCACGCAGGCCGCGGGGCAAAGACAAGCGGCGCTTCTGCCCCGATCCCGGCCGCTCGTCGACGCAGGGCCTCCGGGAAATCACCGGGAGATCCGGGGGACCGCCCTCGCAGCCCCCGTGGCACCGTTTCTGCATCGCCCCGAGTGACGCCCTTGCCCCTCGGGGCCGAGGCCGTCAGTCCGGGGCGACCCGCCGCTGTCCGGTTCGGCCGGCGGGTGACTGCAAGCCCGGCACGAGGGCTCCAGCCGCTACCGCTGCGCATCAGCGACGACGAGGGTGCAATGACCGACTCAATAGACAGCAAGCAGGCCGCAGGGCTCGGCATCGACGAGGTCTTCACCCGGCTGCAGTCCGGCGCCGGGGGGCTGAGCACGGAGCAGGCGGCCGCCCGCCTTTCCCAGGTCGGCCGCAACACGCTGGAGGAGGCGAAGCCCAGTCGGGTGCGCAAGCTCCTGGGCTATTTCTGGGGGCCCATCCCCTGGATGATCGAGGCGGCGGCAATCCTCTCCGCCCTGGCGCGACACTGGGACGACTTCGTGATCATCGTCATCCTGCTGGTGTTCAATGCCGCCGTCGGCTTCTGGCAGGAGTACAAGGCCGCCAACGCGCTCGATGCGCTGAAGCGTCAGCTGGCGCTCAGGGCACGTGTGCGGCGCGACGGCCGATGGAAAGAGCTGGACGCGGCCGAGCTCGTCCCCGGCGATGTCATCCGCCTGCGCCTCGGGGACATCATCCCCGCCGACGCCAAGCTCATCGAGGGTGACTACCTGTCAGTGGACCAGTCCGCGCTGACCGGCGAGTCGCTTCCGGTCAACAAGACGTCGGGCGAGCTCGTGTACTCCGGCTCGGTGGCCAGGCAGGGCGAGATGGTCGCGCTGGTCACGGCCACCGGGAGTGACACCTTCTTCGGCCACACGGCCAGGCTGGTGGAGACGGCCGGCGCGGCATCGCACTTCCAGAAGGCGGTCCTGGCCATCGGCGACTACCTGATCTACCTGAGTCTCGGCCTGGTGGCCATACTGCTGGTGGTGCAGCTCTTCCGCCATGCGCCGCCGCTCGAGCTGGTGCAGTTCGCGCTGATCCTGACCGTCGCCTCCATTCCCGTCGCCATGCCCGCCGTGCTGTCGGTCACCATGGCGGTGGGCGCGCTGGCGCTGTCGCGGATGAAGGCCATCGTCGCGCGCCTGCAGTCGATCGAGGAGATGGCGGGGGTCGATATCCTGTGCTCGGACAAGACCGGCACGCTCACCCGCAACGCGCTCACGCTGGGCGAGCCCGCGGTCTTCGCCGCCAGTGACGCCCAGGACCTGATCCTGGCCGCGGCGCTGGCCTCCCGGGCCGAGGACGGGGACGCCATCGACCTCGCGGTGCTCGGCGGGCTGACCGACCAGACGATGCTCGGCCGCTATACCCAGACGCGCTTCGTGCCGTTCGATCCCGTGAGCAAGCGCACCGAAGCGGAGATTGCCGCCGACGACGGCGGCTCTTTCAAGGTGAGCAAGGGCGCCCCGCAGGTGATCCTGCAGCTTTCCGACGTCGACCAGGCCACCGCCGAGCGCGCCGGCGCCCTCATCGACCGACAGGCCGCCAAAGGCTACCGCACGCTGGGGGTGGCGCGCACGGACGAAGGCGGCCGCTGGCGGTTTCTCGGCATCCTGCCGCTCTTCGATCCCCCGCGCGCCGACTCCGCGCAGACCATCCGTGAGGCCGGCAGGTACGGCATAAAGATGAAGATGGTCACCGGCGACAACGCCGCCATAGCCCGCGAGATCGCGGCCAGGCTCGGTCTGGGCACGGACATCCAGCCGGCCACCGCGCTGTTCGACGCCGACAGCGGCCGGGCGCCGCCCGACGCCGCCGAGCGCATCGAGGCGGCGGACGGCTTCGCCCAGGTGTTTCCGGAGCACAAGTACGCCATCGTCAAGGCCCTGCAGGAGCGCGGCCACCTGGTGGCGATGACCGGCGACGGGGTCAACGACGCCCCCGCGCTCAAGCAGGCCGACGTCGGAATTGCCGTCTCCGGCGCGACCGACGCCGCACGCTCCGCCGCCGACCTGGTGCTCACCGCCCCCGGACTGTCGACCATCGTCAACGCGGTGGAAGAGGCGCGGCGCATCTTCGAGCGCATGAGCTCATACGCCATCTACCGCATCACCGAGACCATCCGGATCATGATCTTCGTGGTCCTGGCGATGATCGTGTTCGACTTCTATCCGATCACCGCGGTCATGATCATCCTGCTGGCGTTCTTCAACGACGTGCCCATCATGGCGATCGCCTACGACAACACCTGGCTGGATCGCAGGCCGGTGCGCTGGAACATGCACCGCATCATCACCGTGTCCACGGTGATGGGGGCGATCGGAACCCTGGGCAGCTTCCTGATGCTCTATCTGGCCCTGGATTGGCTGCACCTGAGTATCCCCAAGGTCCAGACCTATGTCTTCCTGAAGATGGCCGTAGCCGGCCATCTGACGCTGTTCGTCTCTCGCAGCCGCAGCTGGTATGTCGCGCGGCCCTACCCGGCCCCCATCATGATCTGGGCGGCGCTGCTCACCAAGCTGGCCGCGACGGTGCTGTGCGCCTACGGCTTCGGGCTGGTCGCACCCATCGGCTGGAGGGAGATCGCCCTGGTCTGGGGCTACTCCATCCTCTGGTCGTTCGTGACCGACGCCGCGAAGATGTCCGTGTACCGTCGCTTCGACAGAACCACACCGCACCACCGCAGCTTCCTGCATGCCCTCGGCAAGCACCTGCATCCGCATGGGGCGCGGTGATGCGCCCCCGCGGGCCGGCGTCAGCCGTCGCAGCCGGATCGACAAATCTCGGGACAACCGAAGGAGCAATGCACATGAGCACCGAAGCCGCCACCGCAGAACCATTGAGCCCCGACGAGCTGCAGAAGATGAACGACTACTGGCGCGCGAGCCTCTACCTGTGCGTCGGGATGCTCTATCTGCGAGACAACCCCCTGCTCCGGGAGCCCCTGACGATCGAGCACGTAAAGCACCGCCTGATCGGCCACTGGGGCTCCGATGCGGGCCAGACCTTCACCTGGGTGCACCTGAACCGGCTGATCAAGGCACATGATCTGAACATGATCTTCCTGTCCGGTCCGGGACACGGGGCGCCCGCGACGCTCTCCCAGGCCTATCTCGAAGGCACCTACTCCGAGGTCTACCCGGACAAGGGCACCGACGAGGAAGGGATGCGGAGGTTCTTCAAGCAATTCTCCCATCCGGGCGGGATCGGAAGCCACTGCACGCCGGAGACGCCGGGGTCGATCCACGAGGGGGGAGAGCTCGGGTACAGCCTGTCGCATGCCTTCGGCGCCGCCTACGACCATCCCGACCTCATCGTTGCCGTCATGGTGGGCGACGGCGAGGCCGAGACCGGACCGCTGGCCACGGCCTGGCACTCCAACAAGTTCCTGAACCCCGCCCGGGACGGTGCGGTGCTGCCGATCCTGCATCTCAACGGCTACAAGATCGCCAACCCCACGATCCTGGCGCGGATCGGCACGGAGCAGCTGGAGAGCCTCTTCGAGGGCTACGGGTACAAGCCGTACCTCGTGGAGGGGTCGGACCCCGCCGCGATGCACCCGCTCATGGCGCGCACCCTGGAATCAGCCCTGGCCGACATCCGGGCGATACAGGGTGATGCACGCAGCCGGGGCGTGCACGGCCTGCCCCGGTGGCCGATGATCATCCTGCGCTCCCCCAAGGGCTGGACCGGCCCCAAGGAGGTCGACGGGCACAGGCTGGAGGGCTTCTGGCGGGCCCATCAGATCCCCTTCGACGTGCACGACGACCCGGCACACCTCAGGCTCCTCGAGGACTGGCTGAGGAGCTACGAGCCCGAGCGCCTGTTCGCCGACAACGGCCGGCTGGTCCCGGAGCTGCGCGGCCTCGCTCCGACCGGCGCCCGGCGCATGAGCGCCAATCCCCTGTCCAACGCCGGCCTGGTGCGCCAGGCGCTGCGGATGCCGGACTTCCGCGACTATGCCATCGAGGTCGTCCACCCCGGCCAGAAGCTGGTGGAGAACACCCATCCCCTGGGGCTGCTCCTGCGTGACCTGATGATCGCCAATCCGACGACCTTCCGCTTCTTCTGCCCGGACGAGACGGCGTCCAATCGCCTGAGCAACGTCTATGAGGCGAGCAAGAAGGCGTGGATGGCGGAGATAAGGCCCGAGGACGCCGACGGCAGCGAGCTCTCGCCCGAAGGCCGGGTCATGGAGATGCTGAGCGAGCATACGCTGGAGGGCTGGCTGGAAGGCTACCTGCTGACCGGCCGCCACGGGCTGTTCGCCTCCTACGAGGCGTTCGTGCACGTGATCGACTCCATGTTCAATCAGCACGCCAAGTGGCTCGAGAAGTGCCTGGACGTTCCCTGGCGCGCCCCTGTCTCTTCGTTGAACCTGCTGGTGACCTCCACGGTCTGGCGCCAGGACCACAACGGCTTCAGCCACCAGGACCCGGGATTCCTGGATGTCGTCACCAACAAGAGTCCGCGCGTCACCCGGATCTACCTCCCCCCGGACGCCAACTGCCTGCTTTCGGTCGCCGATCACTGCCTGCGCAGCACCAACTACGTCAACGTGATCGTGTCCGACAAGCAGTACCACCTGCAGTACCTGTCCATGGACCAGGCCATCCGGCACTGCACCAAGGGCGTCGGAATCTGGGACTGGGCCAGCAACGACCAGGGCGGCGAGCCGGACGTGGTCGTCGCCGCGGCGGGCGATATCCCCACCATGGAGGCCCTGGCCGCCACGGCCCTGCTGCGCGAGCATTTCCCCGAGCTCAAGGTCCGCTTCGTCAACGTGGTGGATCTCTTCCGACTGGTGCCCCGGAGCGAGCACGCCCACGGGCTGTCGGATGCGGATTTCGACAGCCTGTTCACCGTCGACAAGCCGGTCGTGTTCAACTTCCACGGCTATCCCTACCTGATCCACAAGCTGACGTACCGGCGCACCAACTCCCGCAACCTGCACGTGCGCGGATACAAGGAGCACGGAAACATCAACACACCCATGGAGCTGGCGATCCAGAACCAGATCGACCGCTTCGACCTGGTCATCGACGTGATCGACCGTGTGCCGGCGCTGAAGGTGGCAGGGGCTCACGTGAAAGAGCGCATGAAGGACGAGATCCTGGCGTGCAAGCAGTTCGCCTACGAGGAAGGCTATGACCGGCCGGAGTTCACGGGCTGGAAGTGGCCGGCGCAATGACCTCCCCGACCCCCGGCGGGCCCGCACGGCCCACTGTCCTCGTACTGCGCCGCCCGGTGGCCGCGCGCTTCGGAGGGTGTCGCAGCAGAGCTCGGCCGTCTCCCCTTGGGAGAGGGCCGGGATGAAGCACCATGAAATCAGTGCAGTCATCCTGGTCCATCTCCTCACCCCAGCCCTCCCCCTGCGCAAGGGGGACTGCTGCGACAGCCTCTTTCGGGGAGGGGGTACGGACCTGCCGGGGCCCCCGAGCTCAGGCGGGGAGCACGCGTACTCGAAAATCCTCCCCCAGCCACGCCCCGCTATCCCTCCAGCGCCAGGTGAGCTCCAGGCTGTTCCGACCCGCGAGCTCCTCCGCGCCGATGCGCACGCCTTCCAGCCCGAGGCCCACCTCGCTGCTCATGCGGTCCCGCACCTCCCGCCAGCCGTCCAGCCCGAGGTGCACGCTGGCCGGGCGCGGCAGAAGCAGCAGCAGGTCCTTGCCCTTGGCGACGGAGCCGATGGGCGCCCCCGGAGTCCAGACCCAGGTCCCGGGGTCGGGTCGGTGCCCGGAGTAGCGACTCCATACCAGCGCCGGGCGATCGAAAGGCCGGCCGAGATGGCGTGACGCGGCGAGCTTGACGAACTCTCCGTGGGCCCAGGCAAGCGGCATGGCCGAGCCCGTGGGACGCCCGGGAAACAGGCCCCGCGCGGGAATGGGCGGCGCGTCCCAGACCTGCTCCGGAAGCAGGCCCCCGCTGCCCGACATGGCAGCCATGGCCTCCAGGTACGACAAGGGGTCGTCCCCCGCCATCAGGGCATAGTGACCGCGCTCGCCCGTCAGCAGGGGCCAGCCGCGGCCCACGCCGGTCCCGTCGAACGGACTGCCGTCGGGGTGCTCGCCGTAGCCGTCGCCGGTATATCGGTGCCATACAGCCCCCATCGGGGTGTCGCTGCGCAGCAGGGCGTCGGCCAGCCGCACCGAATCGCGGATCAGCCGGTCGTCGGCCCTCCGCAGGCCGAGGCGGACCAGCTGCAGGACATCCAGGGCCACCTGATCGGCGGCGGAGGCATGCAGATCCTCGGCACGGTTCTTGATCGGCAGCGCGCGGTACAGCGACCCGGGCTCGGCGACCACGCCAGGCGGCGCCTCGCGCACGTAGTAGCCGGCGATGCCGTGTCGGCGCGCGAGCTCCGTATCCCGGGCCACGGTCCAGTCCTCCAGACGGGCATTCCAGAAATCCGCCATCCCCAGGGCCAGATCCCGGTCGGGCTTCGGCAGCATCGCCGCCCCCGCCACCAGGGCGGCGATGCACACGGCCAGGGTGAAGGTGTTGACGCCGGCGTCCTCTTCCCAGCGGTCCTGGGGGCTGGCGGGACCTTCGCGGACGATGAATCCGAGCGCACGGCGCACCATGGCCTCGGTCGGGATGCCGTCCAGGCATCCGCGCTCCGCCAGGGCCGCGGCCAGCAGCACCGGGAAGGCGGCCTCGTCCAGCTGAATCCCGGTCCAGTAGGGCTTGCCGCCGAGCCATTGGTTCTGGTGCCAGTGCCCGTCGGCGTTCTGGGTGGCGATCAGGTAGCGCAGTACATTGCGCGCCTCGGCCTCGCCGCCCAGAGCCAGCAGGGCAGTGGCCGACTCCACCAGGTCACGAGGCCACACGAGGTGATACCCGCTGCGCTCGCTTCCCGTATTGCCCCAGGGCACCGAGAGGCTGGCCACCATGGCGCCCGTGAACGTCTTGTCGCGGTGGCACTTGAGCACCATCGCGGAGGTCCGGTATTGAGCCGCCAATCCGGCGGGGAGGGTCTGGGCGGGAGTGCGCGCCTCGCGCTCGCGGTGCCACTGCTCCCAGGCGGCGGTCTGCTGCTCCCACAGGGCATCGAAGGATTGCGCCAGCGCCGCCACGGCCAGGGTGGCGGCGGCCTCCTTGGAGGTTGCCAGGCCCAGTACCAGGCAGGCGCGGCGCGGCAGCCCGCCGGCCAGCGCGACGTTGCCGGGCCCGGCGGCGGGATATGACCAGGTCATCCGACCGTTGGTGGCAAAATCCTGCCAGGCGTCGCTGGCGCCCACGTATCCGGCCGAGGTGATCCCGAACGCGTCCCGGAACGCCTCGTCCACCGCCGCCAGTGCCAGACCGAAGGGCGCCTGCTCGGCCCAGAGGATCTTGCGCCCGTGGTGACGCCCGGCCCATGCCCGGTCGTCACGGCCGCTCCCGCCGAGGTGGGGAGCGAGCAGGACATAGGGACGCAACGCCGCGTCGCCGTCCAGGGAGAGCTCGACCACCAGGACGTCGCGCTCGGGGTCCGGGCAGGCCCTCAGGGTCAGGGTGAAGCGCTCGTGCCGATGGACCACCCTGGGCAGGGGAATGCCCGGGGCCGGCAGCTTCACCTCGCAGTCTCCCAGGCGCTTGACCTCCACCCAGAAGCCCGCGTCGTCGGCCACGATGAAGCCGAGATCACGGATCTGGGGGATGTCGATGCGGGGATAATAGACTTCGTTGACGATGCCATGGCCCAGCGTGTACCAGACGCGTGCCGGACCCATGGCGGTGCCCACCAGGTCCTTGTCACTGCTGCACCAGGTGGGTGGAATGCCCGGTGCACCGGGCGCCGCAAGCTCTTCCGTCACGGGACGTCATTCCCGGAGAAACGGGGAGAGCGGCAGCTCGGGTTCGGCCGCCGCAGGGCATCACGGGCCGGGACCCGGAGCAACCCCGCCCCGACACGCGGTGCCTGCGCGTACGTCATTCCCAGCTCGGCCACCGGCGGGCCGCTACGACGTAGCCTTCGGGATGGTGACGGTCAGGACTCCGTCCTTGAACCGACTGTGCATCCCGACTGCGCTGACCGGGCCCGGAAGCGTGAAGGCGCGCTGGAAGGCGCCCACGTAGCTCTCCTGGCTGATCACCTGGCCGTTGTCGCCCGTCTCCTGCTCGCTGGCACGGGTCTGGGCCGAGATGCTCAGCAGGCGTCCGTCGAGGTTGACGCTGACGTCACTCTCCTTGACTCCGGGGATCTCCGCCTTGACGACGTAGTTGTCGCCCTGCTCATGCAGAGTGACTTCTCCACCGCCGGATACGATTCCCGTCCCCGGCATGCCGTGGAAATCCTGGAAGTCGTTGGCGAGCATCTGGTCCATCTGCTCCCGTATGCGCATCATGTCGGCATGCAGGGCCGCCCAGGGGTCCAGCCGGCCCGCATCGGGCACCGGCGTCGCGTCGGCCACCGGCGGGGCGCCGGAGTCGCCGGCCGCCGCGTAGTGAAAGTAGCTCTGGGCGCCTGCGGCGGCCGCCAGGGCCAGCAGCCCGAAGCCGATGAGGGGCCCTGTGACTGATCGCTTGCTCATGATGACCTCCTTAGTTGATCTCGGCGTCCGTCCCACCCCCTCCGACCGGGAGGGCATGGCGGGATGCGAGCCGCCGTCCCACTGAGATGGAGCGCGCCGTCTCTCGGCCCACTCCGCCGAAGAAAGAGCAGAAGCAGTGTGGTCGCCAGGCTCGCCAGGGCGAGGGCGGCGACCCAGGGGTTGATCTGGATAAGCCAGCGGTGCAGCGCCGCTCCGTGGCGGTCGGCAGTGTAAAGACCGATCACCCACACCAGGACCCAGAGCGACACCCCCGCCAGATCCGCCAGCAGGAATCTCGGCCAGGGCATGCGCGCGCTGCCCGCCACCAGGCCGTCCAGCTGTCGCGTACCGTCGAAGAAGCGCCCGAACAGGATGAGCCAGACTCCGAACCGCCGGAAGAAGCGATCGAAGCGGACCAGGCGGTGGCGGCTCACCCCCGCCCTGAGCAGCAGCCGGCGGCCTCCGGCGCGGCCCACACAGTAGCCGAGGTTGTCGCCCGCCACCGCCGCGGCCCAGGCGCTCAACAGCACCGCAGGCAGACTCATCTCGCCGCGCCCCGCCAGCAGGGCGGCACCCGCCAGGAGGATCTCGCCGGGGGCCGGTATGCCCATGCCCTCCAGCAGCACGGCCGCCGCCAGGGCGCCATAGCCGTAGCGGTGGAGCCAGGGCGCGGCCTCGGCCAGCATGTGCTCCAGCCCGGTCACGGCTTCGGCCCCCGCAGGGTGGGCGCGAGCCAGCTGCGGCCGTCGCGGCTGATCAGACCCTCAGCCGATTCCGGCCCCCAGCTGCCCGCGGGATAGTTGGGGAAGTCCACCGCCGGATGCGCCTGCCAGACCTCGAGGACCGGCTGCAGCAGCGTCCAGGCCGCTTCGATCTGGTCGGCGCGCATGAACAGGGACTGGTCACCGGCAAGGATCTCGTAGAGAAGGGTTTCGTAGGCAGCGGGCACTCGGGCGCGGAACGCCTCCGCGTAGGAAAAGCGCATGTCCGCCGGAGCCAGGGTGAAGTGGGCGCCCGGAACCTTGACGTTGAGCTTGAGATCGATGCCTTCGTCCGGCTTGAGCCGCAACACCAGGCGCACCGGCTGGTGGTCCTCGGCGGCGGCGTAGGGGTAGGCGCGGTGCGGTACCGGGCGGAAGCGGATGGAAACCTCGGAGGCGGTCTGCGCCAGCCGCTTGCCCGTGCGCAGATAGAAGGGCACGTCCTGCCAGCGCCAGTTGTCCACGAACAGCTTCAGGGCCGCGAAGGTCTCCACACCGGAGTCGGGGTCGACGCCCTCCTCCTGGCGGTAGCCGGGCGCCCGCTCGCCCTGGACCCATCCCGCCCCGTACTGGCCGCGAGCGGCCACATCCGACACCGCCTCGGGCAAAATCGGGCGCAGCGCCCGCATCACGTCCATCTTTCGGTCGCGCAGCCGGTCGGCCTCGAAGCTGGCCGGCGGCTCCATGGCGATCAGGCAGAGCAGCTGCATCAAGTGGTTCTGCACCATGTCGCGCAGCGCCCCCGCCCCTTCGTAATAGCCCCCGCGGTGCCCGACGCCGAGGCTCTCCGCCACGGTGATGGTCACGTGGTCGATGTAGCGGCGGTCCCAGATGGGCTCGAGGATGGGGTTGGCGAAGCGCAGCGCCTGGATGTTCTGCACCGTCTCCTTGCCCAGGTAGTGGTCGATGCGATAGAGCTGCGACTCGCTCAGCCAGGCCTTCAGGACGCCGTCGATGCGGCGGAAGCTCTCCAGGTCCGAGCCGATCGGCTTCTCCACCACCAGCCTGGACAGCGCGTTGTCTTTCACGAGGCCGACATTGCCGAGACCGGTGGCAGCGGGCTCGAACAGAAAGGAAGGCGTGGCGAGGTAGAACAGGCTCTGGGGCGGCGCCGGAAAACCCTGCGCCAGCTCGTCCAGCAATCCCGGTACCGTCCGGTAGGCCTCCGGGTCGGCGAGATCCATCCGCTGGTAGGCGAGACGCCTCGCGAACGGCTCCCAGTCTGCGTCGGACGGCTCGCCGGATCGTCCGAAGCGGGCACAGCCCCCGCGCAGCCGCATCCCGAGGGCCCGTGCATCCAGGTCCGCGCGATCCAGCCCCACGAGCCGGAAATGCGCGGGCAGCACGCCGGCGCGGTGGAGCTCGAAGAGGGCGGGCACCACCAGGCGGTGGGCCAGGTCGCCGGCAGCACCCAGGAGCACGAACAGGCTGGGTCGGTCTGTGGCGGGCTTCATGGCATCGATGCTCCCGTATCAGCTCCCTCGCCTTCCCCGGTCTCCGCCTCCCCCGGCGGACCGGGGGAGAGCGCGGCGGTTGACGTCAGATTTGGTGGATCAGCGCGCCGAGCTGCGCCTCGGCCTTGTCGAAGGCCCCCTCGTCGCTGCCGGCCTGCTTGCCTCCCTGCAGCGCGCTGTCCAGGCCGGCCACCAGGGCGGAGACCTGCTCCACCTCGTCCTTTACCTCGGGCCTGGCCTCACGGAGCGCCGAGTCCAGGTAGCCCCGCGCCTCGGCCAGATCCACCTTGGCCGCGGCATCGTCCGCGGAGTAGAGATGGTCGATACGCGCGTAGGCGAGCTGAAGCTTGGCTTCGATCAGGTCCTCCTTGCCCGCACCCTCCGCACGCAGCCGCTGCCAGCCCGTGCTGATGGACTCGGCGGCACGTTCCGAGAGGGCCCTGACCCGATGCCAGGCGCCCTCGATCGCGGCACCGAACCGCTCGTCGCCGGCCTCGATCGACCCGTGCAGATCACGGACCTCGGCCACGAGGTTCTCGGCCGCCTGGCGCATGACCTCATCGTCGCTCTGCGCGACCCGCTCCAGGTATCCCACGGCCTCGTCCAGGTCCGCCTTCGCGTATTCCTTCTCCCCCAGCCTGTAGTCCTGCCACGCGCGCCAGAGGGCCGCCTTGGCGTTGGTCAGAGGCGACTGGAACGACACCGTGACGAACACCACGTCGTCCTGCGCCGTCGCCAGCGCCGCGTCGGCGGCCTTGGCATCGTCATTGGCCAGGTCCTCCTCGGCCTCGGCCACCAGATTCCGGGTGGAGCTAAGCGGCAGGTCCGCCTCCGCGTAGACCAGGGCATCGTCCAGGGCCTTCAGCTGCTCTCCGGCCTTGGACTTGTCGCCGGCCTTCACGGCCTCTCTGGCCTGGTCCAGGTGGGCCCGGGCCTTGGGCATATAGTCCACCAGCTCGTCCAGGGAGGCGTATATGGGCACCAGGTCCGGCAGAACCTCACGGCTGTCCTCGTACTCCAGGTCCTTCTTGGCCACCCAGATGTGGTCTTTGATGCGCGTGGTGGGCAGTCCCGCCTGGATGATGTCCAGCAGCTTTTCCGCCTGACCGAGCTCGACCTTGGCCTTTTCGGCGTCGGGCTCGTCACCCTGCAGCTCGCCTCTGGCGCCTGCGACATGGCGCAGGACCTTCACCGCGGCCGAGGAGATGGCCGCCTCGTCCTGCGGCGAGATCTGGCGGCCCGGCGTGACTGTCAGATCCTCTTGGATCGACCCGTCGGCCAGCACCGAACCGCTGGCGGCAACGGCCGCCAGCAGAACGGCGGCGGCGACGGGCTTCAGGGCGAATCGCTTGTACATGGCTGTTGCTCCTCGTGTGACCATCGTCGATGTGGATCGGTCTGCACCGACATCCCTGCATCAGCCGGGCCAATCTTGAGTAAGACTGATTTTTCAGGAGGTTAGGAGAAGGAGGCCCGCCCGTCCGGGCGGATTGGGCAATTTCGACCGGGGCGGTCCGGGGAACCTGAGCCAGGAGCGGTGCCTGACGGGCGTCGCGTCGAGCGCAATGGAGCCCGCGCGCAGCCGGCTCCGGTCTTCAGCGGTGCGGATGGGCCGCCCGCCCGATGGAGCGCCGTCAGGGGCTTTCATCTGTCACCGCCGGCGTCACGCTGAGGAAGGGCTCGCCGCGGCGGTCGAGGGTGACGATCTCGACACGACCCGATTTCAGCACATCGATGCGGTAGACGCCCCGGGCTCCCACCAGCCCGACGTGGGTCCCGGACAGGGCGGTACCGCCCGTGATCCGCTCCGCGGTGCGGATGGCGTCCGAGAGGGCGCCCCGGCCATCGCCGGGTGCAGCTTCGGACTGGGGGTGCTCGTTCCGGATCCACGGCAGCATCTCGTCGGGATCCACGGCGAGGATCCGGCCCGAGTGGGAGTCGACCTTCACGGTCAGCTTGCCGGCCGCGCCCGACGTGTTCACTCGAAAGAACAGGAAGCCGTCGCGGTCCTCCAGCGCCGCGCTTCGGGCCGGCTCCCCGGTATAGGCCTCTGCCGCAGCGACGACGGAGGCGAGATCCGGTGTCCCGGCTTCGGCGGCGGTAACCGCCGTGGCCAGCAGGCAGAGGACGGCGATGCAAAGGCGTGTCAGGGAAGGGAACGAACGATTCGAGTACATGGGTCTTCTCCCGATTCCAGCGGGGCGTGCGCCGAAGGCGCGCACCGCGCACGGCCGTCCGCGTCCAGGCTCATACAGGATGAGCCCCATCGGTCCCGGCACCGCGTCGGGCCACAGCCTGTGTGGACAGGGAACTGCAGGATCCGCGCCAGGCATCGGTCGGTCCGGCCGGAAAGGCAGGTCCGCACGGACATACCGCCCGGTTCATTTGCGCCGAGTCCCGTCGGCTCTTATGAGCCACGGCGGGGTCCGTGCGGGCGCCGGCGCCGACCGGCGCCCGGTCCGGAGAACGGCCCGTTTCAGCGACCCGTGCGCCGGCCGATCGCGCCACGGGCGGCCGCGGCACGCTTCCTGCTCCACCCCTGGCAACGCCTGCCTTCAACCGAGGAGTGCAACCATGGACCTGATGCTGATCTCTCCGCTGATATCGCTGCTCTCGGGCATTGCGATCCTGATCTGGCCGCGCCTGCTGAACTACATAGTGGCCTTCTATCTGATCTTCTTCGGCCTGATGGGCCTGCTGACCCAGCTCCAGTGGGGAGCCTGAGGTCGCCTGCCCGGCGGCAGGCGCCCGGCCGGGCGTAGCCTCCCTCGAGCCGGAGTGAGCCGCGCCCGGCGCGCCGCGCCGGCGGGTCTGTGCCGATCGGTCAGGGACCGGGCGGCCAGCCGAGCCTCTCCGCCAGCGCGGAGCCCCTCTGTACCCGCCCGCGGCAGCCCTCGATGAAGGCCGCACGTTCGCCCTGGACGGTGACCTTCCGCCGCGCCCGGGTAACGGCGGTGTAGATGAGCTCGCGGCTGACCACCGGGCTTGCCTCCGCAGGCAGCACGAGGAGGATCTCGTCGAGCTCCGAGCCCTGGCTCTTGTGCACCGTCAGGGCGAAGGCGCAGCTGTGCTCGGGCAGCTGCCGGACGGAGAGGCTGCGGACCTCGTCGCCGGCCGCGAGGAAGCACGCCCGCAGTCCTGCGCTGCCGTCGCCCCAGAGCAGGCCGATGTCGCCATTGAACAGACCCACCTCGTAGTCGTTGGCGGTGACCATCACGGGCTTTCCGTGGTACTCCTCGCCCCCCCGGATCAGGCCCCGGTCGTGCAGGCGCGCCTCGATCGACGCGTTGAGCGTCTCCACGCCGAACGGCCCGCGGTGCAGCGCCGCCAGGACCCGGGCGCGCTCGAAGGCGCGAAGCGCCCGGGCGGGATCCGCCTGACGCAGGTACTCCGCATAACGCGCGGCCGCCCACTCCACGCAGGCGGAGTGGAGACCGTCGGGCTGGGCGTCCAGCCAGGCGATATCGGCAAGCCCGGCGTCGGTGAGCAGCGACAGCGCGTCCTCCCCCCGGCCCGCATTCACCGCACTCGCCAGCGCCCGGATACCGCTGTCCGCCCCGAACCGGTAGCTGACCCGCAGCAGGCCGACGGCGTCGCCGGCAGGCGGCGGGTCCGCCTCGGCGTCCAGGGCACGCTCCGGGGCGGCGCCGACCGACTCCAGGAAGCCCACCTGAGCGGAGGTGTAGCGGATCGGCCGGCCGTGGCCGGTGATGTCCCCGAGCACGCTCCCGGCCTCGACGGAGGCCAGCTGGTCCCGATCGCCCAGGAGGATGAGACGCGCCCGATCGGGCAGGGCCTCCAGCAGACGGGCCATGAGCGGCAGATCGACCATCGAGGCCTCGTCCACCACCAGGCAGTCGACCACCAGCGGGCTCTCGCGGTTGTGGCGAAAGCCGCCGTCGGGGCCTACCCCGAGCAGCCGATGGATGGTGGAGGCCTCCTCGGGCACCCGCGCGAGCGTGCCGGCGTCGGCCGCCACCCGGGCCTTGCCGCCGCGCACCGCCTCGGTCAGCCTGGCCGCCGCCTTTCCGGTCGGGGCCGCCAGCGCAATGCGTGCCTGCGGGTCCTGGTCCAGGATGAGCGCCAGAACCTTCACGACGGTGGTGGTCTTGCCTGTCCCGGGTCCGCCGGAGATCACCGCGAAGCGTCTGCCGACGGCCACCGCCGCGGCGACCTTCTGCCAGTTCACCACGCCCGGCGTGCCGTCGGGAAAGAGGCGGTCGAGACCACGGAACAGCCCCCTCAGATCCAGGCCCTGCGCGAACCCCATGCGCTCGCGCAGGGCATCGGCGACCTCGGACTCGAAGCGCCAGTACCGGCCGAGGTACAGCCGCCGCCCATCCAGAATCAGGGGCGCAGTCGCCCCCGGCGCTCCCACCCACTCCGAGCCGTGCAGGGCCTCGAGCCAGACATCCAGCGCCGGGCCCCGGGGCAGGTGCACCGGCTCCTCCGCGGTGCCCTCGAACAGCGCCCTGCCCGCGTGCCGGCCCAGATCGACGCACACGTCGCCCTGCAGGTTGCGCATGCTCACCAGCGCCGCGCTCTGCCCCAGGAGGGCGTCCTCGTCCTCGCCGGCGCCCCGCGCCACGAATCGGGCGAAGTAGTAGCTCAGGGGCGAGAGGAGGCCGGCCTCCATCAGCCTCTGGAGATTGCCGCTCATGCCGCCCCCGCCGGCCCGTGGCGGAAGACCTGCCGGTCGAGCGCCTCGACCAGATCCCGGGCGGGCCGGTCGAAG
>JASFUT010000007.1:0-26997 GCA_050050175.1 Chromatiales bacterium | reverse complement strand
GGCCCGGTCGTTGTATGATAGGCACACCGGTCCGGGAGCACCGGCACGGATGAACGACCGGGGGCCGGGCCGTATCCCGGGTTCTTCGACCGACGAGCAGCCGAGCAGGATAACAACATCGCAAATCCCATCGTCATCCCGCGCCCGGATCACAACATTTCCCGGGCCAACATCAGCGAGAGCGCCCTGAAGGTCCTGTATCGGCTCAAGAATGCCGGATTCGAGGCGCATCTGGTGGGTGGAGGCGTGCGCGACCTCCTGCTCGGCCGCGAGCCCAAGGACTTCGACGTGGCGACCGACGCGCACCCCGAGGACGTGCGCCGGGTCTTCCGCAACTGCCGCCTGATCGGGCGGCGCTTCCGCCTCGCCCACGTGCACTTCGGGCGCGAGATCATAGAGGTGGCCACCTTTCGCGGGCCCAACGCGGAGAGGGGGTCCGACGATCACGAGACCGACAACGGCATGATCGTGCGCGACAACGTCTACGGCACCATCGAGCAGGATGCCCTGCGCCGGGACTTCACCGTCAACGCCCTGTACTACAACATCGAGGATTTCTCGGTCGTCGACTTCGCGGGCGGCATGCAGGATCTGCAGGACGGCGTGCTGCGGCTCCTCGGCGAGCCGGAGGTCAGGTACAGGGAGGACCCGGTGCGCATGCTCCGGGCGGTGCGCTTCGCCGCCAAGCTCGGCTTCAACATCGAGCCCGCCTGCGAGGAGCCCCTGCTCGATCTGGGCCACCTGCTGGAGGCGGTGCCTCCGGCCAGGCTGTTCGACGAGGTGCTCAAGCTGTTCATGTCTGGCACCGGTGTCCAGAGCTTCGAGAAGCTGCGCCACTACAACCTGTTCGGCGCGCTGTTTCCGGAGACGGAGGTGAGCCTCGCGCACGAGGAGAACGCCTTTCCCATCACCCTGGTCTACCACGGACTGGACAACACCGATGCCCGGGTCCGGGAGGACAAGCCGGTCACGCCGGCCTTCCTGTTCGCGGTGCTCCTGTGGGAGCCGGTGCGTCGGCTCGCCGACCGGGTGCTCGCCGACGGGAGTGCGCAGACCCCCGTCCAGGCGCTCCAGAAGGCCGCGGGCGAGGTACTCAGCCAGCAGGCACGCCGGGTCTCCATTCCGAAGCGATTCGGCCTCCCCATGCGGGAGATCTGGCAGCTGCAGCCCCGCTTCGAGCAGCGCGGAGGCAAGCGGCCCGTGCGCCTGATGGAACATCCCCGCTTTCGCGCCGCCTACGATTTCCTCGTGCTGCGGGCGCGTTCCGGTGAGGTCGATGCGGAGCTCGCCGAGTGGTGGACCCGCTTCCAGGAGATGCCCGAGGGCGAGCGCGCCGGCGCGGCAGCGGCCGCAAAGACCGGAAGGGGAGGTCGCCGGCGCCGCCGGTCGCGGTCCAAGGCCGCCACCGAGTCGGGATGACCCGCGTCCCCACCAGCCCGCCACTTCGCGTCTATATCGCCCTGGGCAGCAACCTCGACGGTCCGAGGTCCCAGATCCGCCGGGCGCTGGTCGAGCTCGACGCGCTGCCCGGCACTCGGCGCGTGGGTGCCTCGTCCCTCTACCTGACCGCCCCTCTGGGCCAGGCCGGGCAGCCCGACTATGTCAACGCCGTGGCCGTGCTCGATACGGCGCTGGAGGCCGAAGCGCTGCTCGATCAGCTCCACGCCATCGAGGCCCGCCACGGGAGGCGCCGGACGCACGAGCGCTGGGGGCCGCGCACGCTGGACCTGGACATACTGCTCTACGGCGGACGGCGCGTGCGCACTCCGCGCCTTGAGATTCCCCACCCGCGCCTGCACGAGCGGGCCTTCGTGCTGCAGCCCCTGCGGGAGGTGGCTCCTGCCGTGGAGGTTCCGGGCCGGGGACTCGTACGCGACCTGGCGGAGCGCTGCGGCTGCGAAGGCGTGCGAAGGCTTGCGGATGACTGACCCGGGGCTTCAGCGGAGCGCACACCGCTATCTGGTCGTGGAGGGGCCCATAGGCGTGGGCAAGACAAGCCTGGCGCAGCGGCTGGGCGAGAGCCTGCGGGGGGACACCCTGCTGGAGGCGTTCGACGACAACCCCTTTCTGGAGCGCTTCTACGCGAACCCCCGCGAAGGGGCCTTTCCCGCCCAGCTCTTCTTTCTGTTCCAGCGCAGCAGGCAGATCCAGAGGCTGCGTCAGAACGATCTATTCAGGGAGCGGATCGTCTCGGACTTCATGCTCGAGAAGGATCGCCTGTTCGCGCGCCTCAATCTGGACTCGGATGAGCTTGCGCTCTACGACCAGGTCTACGACCGGTTGAGCATGGAGGCCCCGTCTCCCGACCTGGTCATCTACCTGCAGGCTCCCGTCGATGTCCTGCTCGAGCGCGTGCACAGGCGGGGGCGTCCGGTGGAGCGTACCCTGCGCGCGGAGTACCTGGCGCGATTGAGCGAGGCCTATACCGAGTTCTTCTACTACTACGACAGGTCCCCGCTGCTGATCGTCAACGCCGCGGAGATCAACCCCGTGGACAGGGACGCCGACTATGCGCAGCTGCTCGAGCAGGTGCGCGCCATCAACAGCGGCCGCCACTATTTCAACCCCTCGCCGTTGCTGCTCTGAGGCGGGCCGGGCAGGCGGGGAGGGTGCGTCTCTGTGGCACGGTGACCCGGCTTCTGGAACAATAGGCGCCCGTTTTCCCTCCCGGCCCGAGTGATCGCCATGTCGCAAGTGACGGTGACGACCCTGTCGCGGATGAAGGACAAGGGCGAGAAGATCGCCATGCTCACCTGCTACGACGCCGGGTTCGCCCGGGTGCTCGAGGCGGCGGAAGTGGACGTGATGCTGGTGGGCGACTCCCTGGGCATGGTGGTGCAGGGCAGGGAGAGCACGCTGGCCGTCACGGTGGACGACATGGTCTACCACACCCGCAACGTCGCGCGGGGCCGCCAACACAGCCTGCTGGTGGCCGACATGCCGTTCATGAGCTACGCCACCCCCGGGCAGGCGCTCGGGACCGCCTCGCGGCTGATGAAGGAGGGCGGTGCGCAGATGGTCAAGCTCGAGGGCGGGGCCACCCAGCTGGAGACCGTGGAGCGTCTGACCGGGCAGGGCGTGCCGGTGTGTGCCCACCTGGGTCTCCAGCCACAGTCGGTGCACCGGGTCGGCGGGTACCGCGTCCAGGGGCGGGAGGCGTCGGCCGCCCGGTCCATGGTGGAGGATGCCCGCGCCCTGGAGGCGGCGGGCGCCCAGATGCTGGTGCTCGAGTGCGTGCCCTCCAGCCTGGCCGCCGAGATCGCCGGGGTCCTCCGGGTGCCGGTCATCGGCATAGGCGCCGGACCGGACTGCGACGGTCAGGTGCTGGTGCTCTACGACATTATCGGGGTGACGCCCGAGCCGGTCCCGCGCTTCGCGATGGACTTCACCGTCGGGCGGGGCTCCCTGAGCGAGGCGATCGGCGCCTATGTGCGGGCGGTGCGCGAGCGGCGCTTCCCGGGACCGGAGCACTGCTTCCTGTGATCCGGGTCCACGACGTCCCTGCGCTGCGGCACTGGGTGGGGCGCTGGCGGCGCGACGACCTGTCCGTCGCGCTGGTGCCCACCATGGGGGGCCTCCACGAGGGGCATCTGGAGCTGGTGCGCCGCGCCCGGCAGGCGGCGGACCGGGTGGTCGTAAGCCTCTTCGTCAACCCGCTGCAGTTCGGGCCGGGCGAGGACTACGATGCCTATCCCCGCACGCTCGACAGCGACACCTCCCTGGTGGACGCCGTCGGCGCCCAGCTGCTGTTCGCCCCCCCGGTGGAGGAGGTCTATCCCCGTCCCCTGGAGGTCGAGACCCGGGTGGAGGTGCCTGGGCTGTCGGATATCCTGTGCGGTGCCTCCCGGCCTGGCCATTTCGTGGGGGTCGCCACGGTGGTCTGCAAGCTGCTGAACATGGTGCAGCCCGACACGGCGGTGTTCGGGGAGAAGGACTTCCAGCAGCTGGTCGTGCTGCGCCGCATGGCGGAGGACCTGGCGTTTCCCGTGGAGGTGGTCGGTGTGCCCACCGTGCGCGAGCCCGACGGGCTGGCGTTGAGCTCGCGCAACGCCTATCTGAGCGTCGATGAGCGTGGCCGCGCGCCGGCGCTGTTCGCGGCTCTCGGTGAAGCCGCGGCGGCGGTCCGTTCCGGCGAGCCGGACCTGGAGGCGATCGAACGCGAAGCGGCCCGCCGCATGGCCGCCTCCGGGCTGCGGCCCGAGTACGTGAGCATCCGGGTGGCCGACGACCTTCGCACGCCCGGCGCCCCGGACCGGGACCTGGTGATCCTCGCGGCCGCGAGGCTGGGCCGCGCCCGCCTGATCGACAACCTGCGTGTTCAGCGCTGACGGGCGCGACGGCGGCCGCCTCGGCACGCCCGGCGGACCGCCGGGGATCCTCGGGAAAGGGACAGGCCCCCCGCGGGCCCGCTTCTGATACCCTCGTTCGCTGTATGAGACACGAGCGCGCCTCAGCACGACCCATGTTCCGGCGGCACCGGTTCCTCGGAGCCCTCGTCCTGCTGGCCCTGACGGCGGCCGCCGGGGCGGACCCGCTTACGGAAGGGCTGGGCGCCTATCAGCTGGGCGACTACGAGAAGGCCTACGACCTCTGGCGGCCCCTGGCCGAGCAGGGCAACGTTCGGGCCCGTTTCCAGCTCGGCATACTCTTCGGCGAGGGCCAGGGGGTCGCGCAGAACCCCGTCAAGGCGGCCTTCTGGTTCCGCCAGGCGGCGCAGGGCGGCTATGCGCCGGCGCAGCACCGTCTGGCCCTCATGTACTACCAGGGGCTGGGCGTGCCCCGGGACCTTTCGCAGGCGATCGGGTGGTGGAGGCTCGCCGCCGGCCAGGGCAACCCGGACGCCTTGTTCAACCTGGGGGGGCTCAATCACCTCGGGCAGGGTATCCCGCAGGATCTGGACCGCGCCGAGCAGCTCTACGCCGCGGCCGCCCGCCGGGGCCATGCCGACGCGCGCCGGGCCCTGGTCAAGCTTCAGGCGGACCGCAAGGAGCTCGCGCTCCGGGCCGATGCGCAAGCGCAGACCCGAACGCAGGTCGGGCACGAGAAGTCAGGCGTCCGGCGCGAGGCGCCGGGTGCGAGGCCGCAGTCCCTGCCCGAGGCGCTTCGGGGCGCGGATTGGGTCATGGCCCAGCCCCCGGAGAACTTCACCGTGCAGATCTTCGCCGCGGTCCAACCCGAGTCGGTCGAGCGGTTTCTGCGGGGGTTCGCCGGCGAGAACGAGGTCGCCGTCTACGCCTTCAACCGCAAGGGCGAGCTCTGGCACTCGGTGGTGTACGGCAGCTTTCGCAACCGTGCCCAGGCTGAGCTGGCGGTCCGGCGCCTCCGCGCGTCGGGCCAGCCCGTGGACGCATGGGTGCGTCAGATGGCGAACGTCCAGGCCCTGGGGCCCCAGTAAGTGATAGCGTGACAAGGGACAGGAATTTGCCGGGTGGCAGCGGAGCCGGGAGCTCCTGCTCGACCCAGCTCGTACCCTTCTGAAATGCCGACTGGCTTTGCAGTTGCCCGTCGCGCTCATCCATTCTCAAATCTCTGTAACACCTGAACCTGCTCAGCCAGTGCCGGCAAGGCGGGTGTCGGCGTCTTCTTCCTCCATCGCCGGCGCGGTCGGGGTGATGGGCTGGCGATCGAACACGGCGAGGGGATGAGTGGTTATGACGCTCAGCGACACGCGGTCGCCGGGCTCAAGATGGATCTCGTGGCTGACGCGTACCTGAACTACGGGGCCGTCGTCCACCTTGGCGCCGTAAAGGCGGCTGCCGCCTTCATAACGACCCCATTCCATCCGGCCGTTGCCGGTTTGCGATGGTTCCAGTGACAGATCATCCGGGCGCAGCAGCAGGTCTACCTCGCCTTTTGCGCCGTTGACCGGGGCCGCGGGGACCGGACCCAGTTGGGTTCGTACGACGTCTTTCTCCAGCCTCCCGGGCAGGAAGCTGGCCTCACCCAGAAAACGTGCCACGAAGCGGCTGTTAGGTTGGGTGAAACAGGCCTCAGGGGTGTCGACCTGTTCCAGCTTGCCATGATTGAGAATGCCGACTCGATCGCCGACAGACAGGGCCTCTTCCTGATCGTGGGTGACCCAGATTGCCGGCACGCCCGCCTCTTTCAATACGTTGCGGATCTCCCAGCGCAGGCTGTCTTTGAGCGCAGCATCGAGATTCGACAGCGGCTCGTCGAGCAGCATCAGCGCCGGCTCGTGGGCCAAGGCCCGGGCCAGGGATACCCGCTGCTTCTGACCGCCGGAGAGGTTGCCGGGCATGGCGTAGCGGAGCCCTTGCAGGCCCAGCAGCTCCAGCCAGTAACCCACCGAACTGGTGTCGCCGAGGCGGAAGGCGATGTTCTGCTCCACGTTGAGGTGCGGAAACAGCGCAAAATCCTGGAACACCATGCCCACGTGGCGTTTCTCCGGCGGCACGCGGTTGCCCGTGGTGATGGTCTGGTCGCCGAGCCGGATGGTGCCTTCGCACATGGGCACCAGCCCGGCCAGGGCATGCAGCACCGTGGTCTTGCCACAGCCGGTGGGGCCCACCAGCATGAGGATCTCGTGCTCGTCGAGCGTCAGGCTCAGGTGTTTGACGATCGGCGTGTCGCCGTAGCGCACACAGAGATTGTCAACATCCAACATCAGCGTCTCTCGTCTACCGGTAGTCCGATTTCGGCGCGGCTTTCGCCGGAGAGCATCAGGGCCAATGCGACACCGGAGATCAGCACCAGCAACAATCCGGGGATAGCGGCCCGGCCGAAATAGCCGGCCTCGTACACCCGCCACAGATAGGTGGACAGGGTCTCGAAACCGGTGGGCCGTAACATCAGCGTGGCCGGCAGCTCGCGCATGGCCTCCAGAAAGACCAGGGCCGCGCCGGCAACGATGCCGCGCATCGTCAACGGCAGCGTAACACGGCGGAAGGCTTCCCCGTGAGTGGCCCCCAGGGTGCGGGCGGCATAGATCAGGCTGTTGTCCATGCGTTCCGCCGTGGAGCGCACCGATCCCACGGCCAGGGGCAGGAACCGCAGCACGTAGGCCAGCACCAGCAGCGCCAGGGTCTGGTACAGCAGTGGCAGCTGCAGGCCGACATAGACCAGTGCGGTGCCCATGACGATCCCCGGCACGCCGAAACCCAGATAAGTAACGCGCTCCATAAGCCTCCCTGCCTTGCCGGCGATGGCGGCGTAGGCCACCGGCACCGCCAGGACCACGGCGACCAGCGCCGCCAGCAGAGAGCTGTAAGCCGAGTTCCAGGCGTAGACATAATCAAATCCGCCGCTGCCCTCGCGCAGCAGCCACTGGGCAAAGATCAGCAGCGGTAGGCCGATGGCCAGGCCCACCACCATGAACACCGCGACCAGGGCCGCGAAGGTGTACCAGCGATCGGGCCACAGCGACAGCGTGCGCCCCGGCTGCTCACGGGCGCTTCCCACGCGCGATTCCAGATACAGCACCACGCTTACGATGACCAGCAACTGCAACGAGAGTATGGCCGCCTGCGCCAGGCCGAAGGCGTTGTATTCGACGAAGATCACCCGGGTGAAGGTATCCAGGCGCATGATCGCCGGGGTGGCAAAGTCCGACAGGGTGTACAGCGCCACCAGCAAGGCGCCGGCGGCGATGCCGTTGCGCACCCGCGGCAGTACCACACGCCACAGGCTCATGGAGAGCGACAGCCCCAGGACCCGCGAGGCGTTGACCAGACTGGCATCGAGGCTGCGCAGTGAGGCGCGGGTGGTCAGCAACACGAAGGGAAAGGTGTAGAGCGTCATCACCAGCGTGGCCCCGGCCAGGCCGTGGACGCTGGGCGTAGGCAGGCCGATCAGGTTTTCGATCTCACCGCCGGGGCCGAACCCCGCATAAAACGTAAACGCGCCGATGTAACTGGGCATCGCCAGGGGCGCGGCCAGGGCCACCAGCCAAAGCCGCCGAAACGGCAGTTCCACGTAGGCGGTCAGCAGGGCCAGCGGCACGCCCAGGATGATGGCTCCAGTCACCGTGAGCACGGCCAGCAGCACGGTGTTGAGCAAGATGTCCAGCGAATGGCTGTCGAAGATGCTCTCGGCGCCGGAGCCCAGGGCGATCAGCACCGCGATAGGGACCAGGGCGGCCAGCGCCACCAACGCCGCCACCGGATACGATCGGGGAAAGCGCGTCATAACACCCCGACATCGCGCAGCAGATCGAGGGTGGGCCGCAGGTCTGCGAGGCGCGTCAGATCCAGTTTTGGGGGGTTGATGGTGTTGAGCGGCGGCAGTCCCTCGGGCATGACCACCCCGGAGACGAGGGGGATCTCGAACGCCTGCTCGGCGAGGTAGGACTGCACTTCGCGGCTCAACAGATAGCGGATGAAATTGATGGGCATCTCGCCCTCGCTCAGCGCCATGACCCCGGAGGCGTTGAGCAGGCAGCCGGCGTCGCCCTTGGTGAAGGCCAGCGCAACGTTGGCGTCGGGCTTGCCGGTCTTGAGGCGCAGCGTGTAGTAGTGATTGGCAAAGCCCAGATCCACCTCGCCGCGGGCGGTGGCCAGCACCACCCCCAGCTCGCCGGCGTAGCTGCGGGCGTGCGTCCTTACCTTGCGTAACCAGTCGCGGGTGGCTTGCTCGCCCTCCAGCAGGCGCATCGCGGTAATGAAGGACTGGAACGACGCATAGGCCGGCGCCCAGCCGATGGTGAGCTCACTGTCGGCCAGCGCCATGACGTGGTCGGGGACCTGATCGGCGCTGAGGCGCTTGGTGTTGTACGGCAGGGTGCGGATGCGCCCGGTCACCGGCGACCACTTGTCATAGCGAAAACCGGGCTTCATTTGTTGCCTGACGTCGTCCGGCAGGGGTTGTGCCAGCCCGGCATCACCCACCAGGCCAATGGCGCCGGAGTCCACCGCCCAGAACACATCGGCCCGCTGAACCCCGGCCTTGGCCTCGGCCACCAGCGTATTGGCAAGCGCCGCAGTGGGCCCGCGACGGACCTGAAGATTGAGTTCGGGATTGCGTTTGCGGATGGCGTCGAGCACGTCCTCGTACAGGCCGCCCTCGCCGCGGCCCAGATACAGGGTGAGATCCCCTTCGAGCCGGGGCAGTGAATCCACCGATACCGCGACGCGGGTGGCGTCGGCGGCCAGCGTCCGCGCTATGCCGGAAGGGAACGCCGTTGTGGCGGCCAGCGCCGCCATGGATTGCACGAAGGTTCTGCGCCGCATATCAAAATACGTCCGGTTTGTCCTGCTCGGCCTTGGCAAGCAGGGCCTTGGCCTTGTCCAGCTTGCGCTTCATATCGCTGACGATTTGCTTGACTGACTCCAGCCGGGCCTCGGCATTGAGCTGCCTGGGCAGGGTGACGTTGAAGTCCTTTTCCAGGTCCTCGACCAGTTCGGCGTCCTGCTCGATCAGGGCGCCCTCTATGCCTTCGAAGCGGCTGTCGTAGGTCTCGTGCACCAAGGAGGTGGCCTCTTTGAACTCCTTTTCGGCGAACTTGACCACGATCGTGTCGAGGTTCTGCTTGATCTCATCTATGGTCGCCACCGGGCCTGCGGCTTTGGTGCCGGCGGGGGGGAGCTGCCTCTCGGCCTGCACTTTGGCTGCCATTTTGACTGCGCCCAGAACCTGCCAGAGGGTATGCTCCAGATCCGCCTGCTGCTCACGCACCTCGGCGACGGGCTTTCCCTGCTCTATGGCCTGGCGCACGCCGTAGAGGCCCTGCCAGACGGAGGCATACAGGGGAACAAGATTGCTCTCGATGGCGGGATGGATCTTCACCGATTCCCAGTCGTCCGCCAGCTTGGCGGGGTCGGCAGCGGTCTTGTTCGCATAGGCGTCGACGACCTGATCCACCTGCTTGATCATCCAGTGCACGTCCTTGGTGTATTCGGCGATGTGATCCTTGAGATGGTGGACATGGTCGCCGGCCTCGCCGTCGGCCAGGGCCTGGCCGGCCACCAGGGCAGAGGCGAAGGCCGCTGCCAGAAGCCATTTGAAGGGGGTTGCCGCGTAGCGAAGCATGGGGACTCCTCTGTGTGGTCGTTGAGGCTAATGTTGCGAATGATACGCATTGGCATTCAATGCCGCAACTCTCCTCCGATGGGAGGCGCCCCAACGCGCCGGGGCAAACGCTCAACCGTGGTCATTGACCCCACGGGCGGTGCCCGGTGTCGCCCCGCGCGGGGCGTCCCACCTCACCGGCGGCGCGCCGTCCGTTCCAAAAAGCTCGCTGCGCTCAATAGGGGATGGCGATCGACTTGAAGACAGGCTGAGAAGACGCCGTCGGCGCGTGGGCATGAGCGCGATCGCGCGACATCGCCTTTGCACGCCGGGGCCCGCGGCGGGTGCCGCGGGTCCTGCGGGCTGCGAGGCCTTTCGCCCGCCGAAACCCACCACTTCTGTTCGGTGCCGGGCCGTGCGGGGCCCTCGTCAAGCCGACCAGGCGATGTCGCGAGCCGGCCTCCCGGTGAACGGATCCAGACTGTCGGGCCGTCGGTCGCCCCTCGGTGCTGGGGCTCAGCCCGTATTTCGCATGCCCGCCGAGATGGCGTTGATCGTGCGCAGGAGCGGCAGCAGCCAGCGCTCGCGCTCCTCGCCGGCGAGCGCCGGGTCTCGGTAGCGCTGCAGCAGCACGAGCTGGAGGTGGTTCAGGGGGTCCAGGTAGGGATTACGGCGGGCCAGGGAGAGCTGCAGCGTGGGGTTCTCCTCGAGCAGGGCCTGTATGCCGGCGATGTCCATGATCTGGCGGCGCGTGCGCATGAACTCCTCCCGGATCCGGCTGAAGATCATCCCTGCGCCGGCCTGATCCCGGCAGAGCTCGGCGTACTCCCGGGCGATGGCCATATCGGCCTTGGACAGGGCCATCTGTACGTTGCTCAGCAGGCTGCGGAAGAACGGCCAGTCGCGGTACATGCGCTGCAGCTTTGCCAGGCGGTGAGGCTCGGCGTGTCGCCACTGCTCCAGGGCCGTCCCCACGCCGTACCAGGCGGGCAGGGTATGACGTGACTGGGCCCAGCCGAACACCCAGGCGATGGCGCGCACCGATGCCTTGGAGCGGTCGCCCTTCTTGCGGTGCGACGGCCGCGAGCCGATGTTCATGTGTGCGATCTCGTTGACCGGGGTGGCCTCGTAGAAATAGTCGAGGAAGCCCTCGGTTTCGTCGGTGAGATCGCGGAAGTGGCGCTCGCCTACGGCGGCGATCTCGTCCATGGTCCCCAGATAGTCCCGCCGCTCGGGCTCGGGCTCGCGCACCAGGCAGAGGCTGGCCTTAATCAGCCCGGTGAGGCCCATGGTGAGCTCGAAGTTGGCCGTCTCCCGGTTGCTGTACTTGTAGGACAGGACCTCGCCCTGCTCGGTGAACTTGATCTGGCCGTGAACCGTGCCGGAAGGCTGGGCGACGATGGAGCTGTGGGTGGGCCCCCCGCCGCGGCCGACGGTGCCGCCGCGGCCGTGGAACAGTCGGCATTCCACGCCGCGCTCCCGCGACAGCTCCACGATCTTTTTCTGGGCCTCGTACAGGTTCCAGACCGAGGACAGGATGCCCCCGTCCTTGGCGGAGTCGGAGTACCCCAGCATCACCTCCTGCAGGTTTCCGGTGGCGCCGAGCAGCGCCCGGTAGCCCGGGCTGTCCAGCAACGACTCCAGCACGGCGCCGATGCGCTCCAGGTCGTCGATGGTCTCGAACAGGGGCGAGACGACCAGCCCGCAGTGCCAGCCCTGGGGTCCGCGGCCCGCGAGCCCGGCCAGCCCCCCGAGGAACATGACCTCGAGGGCGTGGCTCGCCTCGTGGGTCATCGAGATCACGTAGCTCCCGAAGGCCCGGGGACTGATCTCGCGGCGCATGCGCCCCATGACGTCGAACACCTCCAGGGTGCGCCGTGTATCCCCGGACAGCCCCTCCCGGTCCACCTCGGCCGGCCCCTGCTCGATCAGCCGGCCCAGCCACTCCAGGCGCTCGGGCTCGGAGAGGGTCCGGTAATCCGGCGTGCTCGGGAGCCGATCGAAGATCTCCGCCACCGCTGCGGTGTGCACGGCGGACTCCTGCCGCACGTCCAGGTGGGCGAGAAAGAAGCCGAATGTCTCGGCCAGCCGGATCAGGTCGTGCAGATCGCCGTCGGCCACCTGCCGGTCGCCGTGGCTGGCCAGCGAGTCGGCGATCAGACGCAAGTCCTCCAGGAAGACCTGCTCGTCGCGATAGGCGAACCGGGCCTCGGGCGGCTCCTCACCTGCGATCAGCGCCTCCACCCGCGCGAGATTGTCCTCGAGGCGGTGGCGCATGATGAAGAGCTTGAGCCGATAGGGCTCCCCGACGAACCGGTTGGGCTGGCGCTCGCAGACCGTCGCGCATTCCTCCAGGTCCTGCTCGAGCCGCGTCTCGAACCTGGATGAGGGTGTGCAGAACATCCGCGAGTGGGTCAGGGTGCGGATCAGGTTGTCCACCCGCCGGATATACTCGATGAGCACGGTCTGGTGGTGCATGCGCACCGCCAGCTCGGTGACCTCGGGGGTGACGTTGGGATTGCCGTCGCGGTCGCCGCCTATCCAGGAGCCGAAGCGCAGCATAGGCGGTATGCGGATCCGCTCGTACTCCGGATGGTCTCCGTAGCTGCGGGCCACGGCCTGCTCCAGGCGGCGGTACATCAGCGGCACGGCCTCGAACAGGCAGGAGTGGAAGTAGTACAGACCGTTGCGTATCTCGTCGCGGACCTCCGGGCGGTGCACGCGAACCTCGTTGGTCTTCCACAGGATCTGGATCTGGGCCTGGAGCTCCTCGATCGAGCGCGCGCGCTCTTCGGGGCTGAGCCCGGTCTGCTCGAGGTCCTGGTTGGCGACGAAGATCCGGCGCAGGCGATACATGATGGCCCGCCGCCGGGCCTCGGTGGGGTGGGCCGTGAACACGGGCTGGTACACCAGCTGCGAGAGCATGCTGCTCAGCTCGTCCGGACTTACCTCCTGGGCGCGCAGCTCGCGCAGGGTGTGGTCGAAAGAGCCCGGCCAGAGCGGGTCCCCGGTGCTCATCAGGCGATGGCGCTGGCGGTGCTGAAAAGACTCCTCCCCGATGTTGATGACCTGGAAGTAGATGCTGAACGCGCGCACCACGTGCGTCACCGTATCGGGGGAGAGCCGGCCGATCAGGGCGATCAGGCGCTTGCGCTTGCCGGGGTCCTCCTTGTCGTGCAGGGCGATGAAGCCCTTGCGCAGCCGCTCGAGAATCTGAAAGACGTCGGCCCCGGCGTGGGAGCGCAGCACGTTGCCCACGAGGGTGCCCAGCAGCTTGACGCGGGAGCGCAGTTCCCGGTCCTTGTTCAGGCACTGCGTAGTGAAGGAGTCGTACTCCACGGCCAGCTCCTAGACGAGGGGGGATCGGGAAATCAACCCAGGGGGCTTGGGGCGGGCGAGGCGATGGCGCGCTCGTAGAGCTCGATGTAGTGACGGGCGCTCGCCGTCCAGCTGAAGTCCCGGCGCATTCCGTTCGCGGCGAGGCGCCGCCACCAGACCCGCGGGCGCTGATGGAACTCGATCGCTCGCTCCACCGCGTACCAGAGGCCGTCCACGTCGGCGTGATCGAACACGAAGCCCGTGGCGGTGCCCCGAAGCAGGTTGGTGGGGGTCGCGTCGATAACCGTGTCGGCCAGCCCGCCCGTCCGCCGCACGATCGGGACAGCCCCGTAGCGCAGGCTGTAGAGCTGGTTGAGGCCGCACGGCTCGAAGCGGGAGGGCATGAGGAAGCAGTCGCTTCCCGCCTCGATGAGGTGCGAGAGCCCCTCGTCGTAGCCGATGCGGGTGGCGACCCGGTCCGGATGGCGCTCGGCGGCGTCGCGCAGCTGCGCCTCCAGACCGGCGTGTCCGCTGCCCAGCATGACCAGCTGGGTGTGTGGATGGGACAGCAGCCTCGGGAGAATGCCGAGGATGAGATCCACGCCCTTCTGCTCGACCAGCCGGCCGACGTAGCCGAACAGCAGGGCGTCCTCGCGCTCGGGCAGCCCCATCCGCTGCTGGAGCGCGGTGCGGTTGCGGGCCTTGAGCTCGAAGGTCTCGGCGTTGTAGTGCTGGGGAATAGCGGGGTCGTGGCTGGGATCCCAGAGGGCGTAGTCGATCCCGTTGAGCACGCCGGCGAGGCGCTCGCCCCGGTGGCGGAGCAGGCCCTCCAGTCCGTACCCCAGCTCCGGTGCGCAGATCTCCCGCGCGTAGGTGGGGCTCACCGCGTTGACCCAGTCCGCGAATGCGATTCCGCCCTTGATGAAGCACAGGTGCTCGTGAAACTCGAGTCCGCTCAGGGACCAGAGCGACGGCGGCAGGTTCAGGCTCTCGAAGGTCTGACGGTCGAAGACGCCCTGATAGGCGAGGTTGTGGATGGTGAACAGGGTGGCGGGGCGGTGCGGCTCCAGCGACAGCAGCGGCGGAACCAGCCCCGTCTGCCAGTCGTTCGTGTGTACCAGCCCCGGTGCCCAGTCCAGCCCGGCCCGGTCCATGGCGACGGCGACCACGGCGCGGCAGAACAGAGCGAAGCGGTAGGCGTTGTCCGGCCAGTCGTGGCCGTCCGGGCCCGTGTACGGGTTGCCGGCGCGCCCGAAGGCACCGGGGTGGTCCACCAGATAGACGGGCACACCGGTTCCGGGCAGCATCCCGCGCAGCAGGGTGCAGCGGGTGCCGTGCTCAGGGATCTCCAGCTCGGCGAGCTTCTGGACGTGCTCGGTGCGCTCGACGGCCAGCGGGTAGGCGGGCAGCACCAGGCGCACGTCGTGTCCCAGCAGGCGCAGCGCGCGCGGCAGGCTGCCGGCGACGTCGGCCAGCCCACCCGTCTTGATCAGGGGCTGGGCCTCGCTCGAAGCCAGCAGGATCTTGAGCCCGGCCGGGTCGGGCTCGGGCCAATGCTTAGGCTGCTCCATCGGGTCCTTCACGGGACGGGTGCTCAGGTTGGTATACTCTATCCGAACTTCGCGGGCCGGATCGACCGCCGCGCGACAGAATACCCTTCCCGGCCCGCCGATCAACCGCCGAGAGCAGCCCGAAGGCACGCTTTCCCCCAAGGAGCTTTCCATGTTGGAGCCCTGCACCCTCGTGATATTCGGTTCCACGGGCAACCTCGCCGGCACCAAGCTGCTGCCCGCGCTCTATCACCTGGAGGCGGCCGGGCGACTGCACCAGGAGACCCGGATCATCGGCTTCGGGCGGCGCGACTGGTCCGACGACGAGTGGAGGGAGCGGGTGCGCGAGCACATCGAGCCGCGGGCCCGCGACGGCCTGGACCCGGAAGTGGCCGACCGTCTGGGGCAGCGCTTGATGTTCCATCGCGGCGATCTCGGGGAAGAAGAGGCCTTTACGGGGCTTGCCGAGCGTTTGGACGCCGCCGACCTCCCGGCAAATCGCGTGTTCTACCTGGCCATCGGCCCTCAGTATTACGCGCAGGCGGCCTACCGGCTGGCCGGCGTGGGCCTCAACAGCGAGGCCAGGGGCTGGGCCCGGGTGGTGGTGGAGAAGCCTTTCGGCTACGACCTGGAGAGCTCGCAGATCCTCGATCAGGCCCTGCACCGGCACTTCAGCGAGGATCAGATCTTCCGCATCGACCACTATCTGGGCAAGAGCACCGTCCAGAACGTCATGGTCTTCCGGTTCGCCAACCTCATGCTCGAGCCGCTGTGGAACCGCAACTACATCGAGCAGGTGCAGATCACCCACTCCGAGACCCGGGGAATCGAGGACAGGGCCGGCTATTACGACGGGGTCGGCGCGCTGCGCGACATGATCCAGAGCCACCTGCTCCAGATGCTGACCCTCGTGGCAATGGAGCCGCCCGCCAACCTGGACGCAGAGTCGCTGCGCGACGAGAAGGTGAAGGTGCTGCGCTCCATCCGCGCCATACCCAAGGCCGCGGTGCACGCGCAGGCCATGCGTGCACAGTACGGCAGCGCGCGACGCGACGGCCAGCTCCTGCCGGGCTACCTGGAGGAGTCCGGGGTGCCTTCCCATAGCACGACGGAGACCTATGCGGCGCTCAAGCTCTATATCGACAACTGGCGCTGGCGGGGAGTGCCCTTCTACCTGCGCACCGGCAAGGCGCTGGCCGAAGACACCTCTATGATCAGCATCCGGTTCAAGCATCCGCCGCAACAGCTGTTCAGGGACACCCCGATCGAGCAGCTGAGCCCGAACTGGCTGCTGCTGCGCATCCAGCCCAACGAGTGTCTGCGCATGGAGCTGCAGGTCAAGCAGCCCGGCCTGGAGATGCGAACCCGAACCACCCGTCTCGATGCCGGCCAGTGCAGCCTCAGCGAGACCCAGATCGACGCCTACGAGGCGCTCATCCTCGACGTGATCGAGGGCGACCACTCCCTGTTCCTGCGCTACGACGAGGTAAACTGGGCCTGGCGCACCGTGGACCCGGTGCTCAAGGTCTGGGCCACCGAGCGCGAGTTCATCCGGACCTATCCGGTGGGCAGCTGGGGTCCCGCCGAGGGCGATCGCCTCTTCGATCGCGAAGACCAGACCTGGCGCAACAAGCTGGACGAATAGACCTCAACCCCCGTCGCCGAGGAGCCATGACGCAGCCAAACGACATCCCGCAGTGGCAGGCGCTCGCCGGGCACTGGCAGGAGATCGAGCCCCTGCACATGCGGGACCTGTTCGCACAGGATCCCGAGCGGTTCGACACCTTCTCGCTGGAGGCCTGCGGCATCCTGCTCGATTACTCCAAGAACCGTATCACCCATGGGACCATGGCGCTGCTGACCGAGCTGGCCGAGGCCGCCGACGTCCAGGGGTGGATCCGCCGTATGTTCTCGGGCGACCGCATCAACAGCACCGAGCACCGCGCCGTGCTGCACGTGGCCCTGCGCAACCGCAGCCACCCCTCGGTGTGGCTCGACGGCGAGGACGTCATGCCGGCGGTCCGGGAGGTCCTGGAGCGTATGGAGGCGTTCTCCGAGCGGGTGCGCTCCGGCCAGTGGCGGGGCTTCACAGGTCGGCGCATCAGCGACGTGGTCAACATCGGCATCGGCGGCTCCAACCTGGGGCCGCTGATGGTGTGCGAGGCCCTGCGGCCCTTCCAGTCCCCGGACCTGCGGGTTCACTTCGTCTCGAACGTGGATCCCACGCACCTGGTGGAGACCCTCAGGCCCCTCGACCCCGAGACCACGCTGTTCATCGTCGCCTCCAAGACGTTCACCACCCTGGAGACCCTCACCAACGCCCGGGCGGCAAGGCGCTGGCTGGTGGAGGCGCTGGGCGAGGAGGGGGCGGTCGCGAGCCACTTCGTCGCCGTGTCCACCAACGCCGAGGCGGTGCGGGAGTTCGGCATCGACACCGCCCACATGTTCGGGTTCTGGGACTGGGTCGGCGGCCGCTACTCGCTGTGGTCCGCCATCGGGCTCCCCATCGTCCTGGCGGTGGGCATGGGCCGCTTCTACGAGCTGCTCGAAGGCGCCCACGCCATGGACGAGCATTTCCGCACCGCGGAGCTGGCCGAGAACATGCCCGTGGTCATGGCGCTGCTGGGCATCTGGTACGGCGACTTCGGCGGGGCGGCGACCCACGCGATACTGCCCTACGACCAGTACCTGCGCCACCTGCCTGCATACCTGCAGCAGGCCGACATGGAGAGCAACGGCAAGCGGGTCACCCGGGACGGCACGGAGGTCTCCTATCAGACCGGCCCCGTGGTCTGGGGGGCTGCCGGCACGGACGGACAGCATGCCTTCTACCAGCTGATCCACCAGGGCACCCAGATCGTCCCGGCCGACTTCATCGCCGCGGCCCGCAGCCACAACGAGCTCGACGACCAGCATCCCAAGTTGCTAGCGAACTTCCTCGCCCAGCCCGAGGCCCTGATGCGGGGCAAGACACCGGACGAGGTGTGGAGCGAGCTCGAGGGCGAGGGGCTCGACCCGGGAGAGGCCGAGATGCTGGTCCCGCACAAGGTGTTCCCCGGCAACCGCCCGACCAACAGCCTCCTGATGGAGCAGCTCACACCGCGCACACTGGGCGCGCTGATCGCCCTGTACGAGCACAAGATCTTCGTCCAGGGCAGCGTCTGGCAGATCAACTCTTTCGATCAGTGGGGCGTAGAGCTCGGAAAGGCCCTGGCCAAGGCCATCCTCCCGGAGCTCGAAGGCGGGACCGGCGCGGGACACGACGTCTCCACCGCCGGCATGATCGAGCGCTGCCGTCGCCTGAGGAGCTGAGGCTCGCACGGCCAGGGGGCAAAGGCGGCCGCCGCGGGGGTTCGGTCGGCGCCGGATTGGCGGCTGACAGCCGCTCCCAGCCGCGTCCCCGCATCCTCCTGAGCGCTCGCTGAGCGCGAAGGGGCATGCGGCGGGCCCGCGTTCGCCGAGAGGGCTCGCCTCCCACAGGCGGCGGCGCCGGGCCCCATCACAGGCGAGGGCTCCGACCGAACGGGCGTCCGGCAAGGCGGCATTCGCGGCTGTCAGCCGCTCCTTCTCAACGCCTCCTCGCACGCCCAAGAGCGCTCGCGGAGCGCGACCCCGGGAAACGCCCCCGCAGGGAGCGGTCCGGCCTCGCCCTGAGGCCGGTGCGACCGGCGCTTATTCCCGGGGGACGGCGGGCCCGGTCGGAGCCGTCGGCTCCCAGCTCAGCACCACGCCTGCCAGCGGCGGCAGGCTCAGCCGAACGGACTGGCCCTGTCCCATCCAGGGCACCGGCTCGGACTCGACCCCGCCATTGTTGCCTACGTTCGACCCGCCGTAGTACTCGGAGTCCGAGTTCAGTGCCTCCCGGTAGAAGCCGGGCTTGGGCACCCCGATCCGGTAGTCGAAGCGCGGGACCGGCGTGAAGTTCAGCACCACCGCCGCGATGCTGCCGTCACGGGCCATGCGCAGGTAGCTCAGCACGGACTGGCTTGCGTCGTGGCAGTCGATCCAGGCGAAGCCCGAGCTGTGGAAGTCGAAGTCGTGCAGTGCGGTGTGCGTCCGGTACAGGCGGTTCGCATCGGCGACCAGGTTGCGGACGCCCCGGTGCTCCGCCCGCTCCAGCAGGTCCCAGTCCAGCGCCTTGGCCTCGTTCCACTCCCGGCCGTGGGCGAACTCGTTGCCCATGAACAGCAGCTTCTTGCCCGGATAGCTGAACATGAACGTGTAGAGCACGCGAAGGGAGGCGAAGCGTTGCCAGGGATCCCCGGGCATCTTGTCGATCATCGACCGTTTGCCGTGCACCACTTCGTCGTGCGAGAAGGGCAGCACGAAGTTCTCGGTGAAGGCGTAGAGGATCCCGAAGGTCAGCAGATCGTGGTGGTAGTGCCGGAAGACCGGATCGTTGGCCATGTACGAGAGGGTGTCGTGCATCCACCCCATGTTCCATTTCATGCTGAACCCGAGTCCGCCGAGCCAGGTGGGCCTGGACACCTGCGGCCAGGCCGTGGATTCCTCGGCGATGACCAGCGAGCCGGGGAACTGCTCGTGGGTCACGCTGTTGAGGTGTCGTAGGAAGTCCACCGCCTCGAGGTTCTCGCGCCCCCCGTACTTGTTGGGGATCCACTCGCCGGCCTCGCGCGAGTAGTCCAGGTAGAGCATGGAGGCCACGGCGTCCACCCGCAGTCCGTCGATGTGGAACTCCTCCAGCCAGCAGATGGCGCTGGAGAGAAGGAAGGTGCGCACCTCGTTGCGGCCGTAGTTGAAGATGAGGGTGCCCCAGTCCTGGTGCTCGCCCCGGCGCGGGTCCTCGTGCTCGTAGAGGGCGGTGCCGTCGAAGCGCGCCAGGGCGAAGGTGTCCCGGGGAAAGTGGGCGGGCACCCAGTCGAGGATCACTCCGATCCCCCGCTGATGGAGGTGGTCGACGAAGTGGCGGAAGTCGTCGGGGGTGCCGAAGCGGCTGGTCGGCGCGAAGTAGCCGGTGGTCTGGTAGCCCCAGGACCCGTCGAACGGATGCTCGGTGACGGGCAGGAGCTCGACGTGGGTGAAGCCCGACTCGGACACGTAGTCGGCGAGGCGGTGGGCCAGCTCCCGGTAATTCAGGAAGCCGCCGTCCTCGGCGCGGGCCCAGGAGCCCAGGTGCACCTCGTAGACCGACATCGGCTGGTGCTGCCAGTCCGAGGCAGCCCGGGCCGCCATCCACTCCCGGTCGGCCCAGATGTGGGACGAGGGGGCGGTGACCACCGCCGCCGTGTCGGGCCGCTGCTGGTACTGGCTGCCGTAGGGATCGGTCTTTAACGCGATCTGACCCGAGGGCGTGCGCAGCTCGAACTTGTACAGCGAGCCCGCTTCCAGGCCCGGAATGAACAGCTCCCAGACCCCCGAGGCGCCGCGCGAGCGCATGGGATGCACACGGCCGTCCCAGCGGTTGAAATCCCCCGTCACGCTGATGCGCTGGGCGTTGGGCGCCCAGACCGCAAACAGGATGCCCTCCACGCCGTCGGCCACGTGCGCGTGAGCGCCGTGCACCCGGTAGGCGTGCCAGTGCCGGCCCTCGCTGAACAGGTAGATGTCGAAGTCCGCAAGCTGGGGCGGAAAGCAGTAAGGGTCGAACCGCCTGCGGGGCTGTCCGCTGGGGTCGTCGACCCACGCGAGCTCGCAGCGCTCGGGCACCTCCCCGGCAGCCCCCTCCCAGACGAAGAAGTCCGTCCCCTCGATCCGGGTCATGGGCAGATCGGGGCCTGCTATGCGCACGTCGCGGGCGTTGGGAAGGAACGCGCGCACGACGGCCCGCTCACCGGTGACCTGTCGGCCGAGGACCTGGAACGGGTCGTGATGACGGGCCTCGAGTACGCGCTGCAGGCCTTGATCGAGCATGAGTCCCCCCGTCGGATACGTGGCGATCGCGTGCAAAGAATCCGTTAAGGGAAGTCGCCGCCCGGACGGTTGCCGCCCCCCCGCGGATGTGGAATCATCGCACATCGTGCAGTCCAGGATGTTAGCATACGCCCCGCTCGCAACCCGGGGCCCTCGCTGCACGAGGGCACGCAGAATCCGCCACAAGGGACGACAGGATGCAACCGGAGCAGAATCCCCGCTTCGTCAGTCGACTCACCCGCAACACGCTGGCCCTGATTCTGGCCGGCGGCCGGGGCTCCCGTCTCAAGCATCTGACCATGTGGCGGGCCAAGCCCGCTGTGCCGTTTGCCGGAAAGTTCCGGATCGTGGACTTTCCGCTGTCCAACTGCATCAACTCCGGGATCCGCCGCATCGGCGTGCTGACCCAGTACAAGGCGCACTCCCTGATACTCCACGTCCAGCGCGGCTGGGGCTTCCTGCGGGGTGAGTTCGGGGAGTTCGTCGAGCTGCTGCCCGCGCAGCAACGCATCGAGTCCAGCTGGTACCTGGGCACGGCGGATGCCGTCTACCAGAACCTGGACATCATCCGCAATCACGACCCGGACTACGTGCTGGTGCTGGCCGGGGACCATGTCTACAAGATGGACTACGGCACCATGATCGCCTATCACGTCGAGAGCGGCGCGGACATGACGGTCGGCTGCCTCGAGGTGGACCTGGAAAAGGCCAAGGAATTCGGGGTCATGGGCGTCGACGGCGAGGGGCGGGTGCGCATGTTCCAGGAGAAGCCCGATCAGCCGGAGCCGATGCCCGGCAATGAGGATCAGGCACTGGCCTCCATGGGGATCTACGTCTTCAACAAGGGGTTCCTGTTCGAGCAGCTGATCAGGGACGCCGACACCGCCGAGTCCTCCCACGACTTCGGCAAGGACATCATCCCCAAGGTGATCGACCGCTACCGGGTCATGGCCTATTCGTTCCGTGACGCCAAGACGGGGCACCAGGCCTACTGGCGCGACGTGGGCACCGTCGATGCCTTCTGGGCGGCGAACCTGGAGCTCATCGGCGTCACGCCGCCGCTCAACCTCTACGACGACAGCTGGCCCATCTGGACCTACCAGGAGCAGCTGCCGCCGGCCAAGTTCGTCTTCGACGACGACGACCGCCGCGGGATGGCGGTGGACTCCATGGTCTCCGGGGGCTGCATCATCTCCGGTTCGGTGGTGCGCCACTCCCTGCTGTTCTCCAACGTGCGCATGAACTCCTACTCGTACATGGAGGACTCCGTGGTGCTGCCGGACGTGAACATCGGACGCAACTGCCAGATCTCCAAGGCGGTGATCGACCGCGGGTGCCGCATTCCCGAGGGCACGGTTATCGGCGAGGACGCCGAGGCGGACGCCGAGCGCTTCTTCGTCTCCCCGGGTGGTGTCGTCCTGGTGACGCCCGACATGCTCGGGCAGGTGCGCCACCATGTCCGCTAAGCACGGGAGGCTTAAGGTGGTCCTGTGCTGGCACATGCACCAGCCCGACTACCGGGGGCCCGACCACAGCCAGTACCAGCTCCCCTGGGCCTATCTCCACGGCATAAAGGACTATACGGACATGGTCTTCCATCTGGAGGAGCATCCCGACGCCCGCGCCGTGGTGAACTTCGCCCCCGTGCTGCTGGAGCAGATCACCGACTACGGGCAGCAGATCCGCGATTGGCTGGAACGGGGACGGCTGGTCAGCGATCCGGTGCTGGCCGCCCTGGCCGGGCCGGGCCTTCCCTTGGACAACCCCTCGCGCCGGACCCTGCTGGAGGCCTGCCTGCGGGCCAACCAGGAGCACCTGATCAACCGCTTCCCCGTGTTCCGGGAGCTGGTGGAGCTGGCGCGCTGGTTCGAGACCCACGAGGAATCCGACGGTTATCTGAGCGATGCCTTCCTGGCTGACCTCCTGGTCTGGTACCACCTGGCCTGGATGGGGGAGAGCATCCGGACCAACGACGTGCGGATCAAGTCGCTGGAGAAGAAGGCACGGGGGTTCGATCACGAGGACCGCCGCCGGCTGGTGGAGGTGATCGGCGAGCAGCTCTCGGGCATCGTCGAGCGCTACCGCAGGCTTGCGGAGGCCGGCAGGGTCGAGCTCTCGGTCACGCCCTACGCCCACCCCATCGTGCCGCTTCTGCTGGACATGCGCAGCGCGCGTGAGGCGCTGCCGGACGCCCCCATGCCGGAGCTCAAGGAGTACCCGGGCGGGGAGGAGCGGGCGCGGTGGCACGTGCGGCACGGTCTGGAGGTCTTCGAGCGCCATTTCGGGTTCCGGCCGCAGGGCTGCTGGCCGTCGGAGGGCGCCGTCAGCACCGAGACCGTCCAGCTCCTCGAGGCGGAAGGCTTCCGATGGGCGGCGAGCGGCCAGCAGGTCCTGCTCAACAGCCTGAACGCCGACTCGAATCGCGAGGCCCTCCCCGGGCACTGGAACCACGCGGCCTACCGGGTCGGGAAAGGCCGGCTCGCCTGCTTCTTCCGCGATGACGGCCTTTCGGACCTGATCGGCTTCACGTATGCGAACTGGCACGCCGACGATGCGGTGGGCAACCTGCTCCAGCATCTCGAGACCATCGCGGAGGCCACGGCCGACAAGCCCGACGCCGTCGTCTCCATCATCATGGACGGCGAGAACGCCTGGGAGTACTACCCGCGCAACGGCTTCTATTTCCTGAGCGCGCTCTACCAGCGCCTTGCGGCTCATCCCGGACTCGAGCTCACCACCTTCTCGGCCTGCCTGCGCAAGCAGCGCAGGGTGCCCGCGGTACTCCCGCGGCTGGTGGCCGGCAGCTGGGTGTACGGCACCCTGTCCACCTGGATCGGCGATCCCGACAAGAACCGGGCATGGGACATGCTCGGTGATGCCAAGAAGGCCTACGATGCGGCCGTGCAGGGCGGGGCCATGGACGACGAGCAGGTGGCGGCCGCCCGGATGCAGCTCGCCCGCTGCGAGGGCTCGGACTGGTTCTGGTGGTTCGGGGACTACAATCCCGCCGACACCGTGTCCGATTTCGAGCGCCTCTTCCGCCAGCAGCTGCGCCATCTGTACGCCCTGATCGGGCAGGAGCCCCCCGAGTATCTCGCACACGTGTTCGCCCACGGCACCGGCAAGCCGACCATGGGCGGCGTGATGCGCCAGAACGTCTGATGGGCACGGCGCACGCCGTGTCCCCGCCGAGAGACCGGGCCCGTCCCGAGGAGAAGCAGTCGGTGGTCGCACCAGTCATCCCGTTCCAGGCCTCATGACCCGGGCCGTCTCCAGGCCGTGTCTGGATCGTCGTCGCGCGGGCATCCTCCTCCACCTGACCTCGCTCCCGGGAAAGGGTCCCTGCGGGGACCTCGGTCCGGACGCGCGCCGGTTCGTCGACCTGCTCGCGGCGGCGGGGTTCACGGTCTGGCAGACCCTGCCCGTGGGTCCGACCCCCGACGACCTCTCGCCCTATCAGTCGAGCTCCGTTCACGCGGGTAACCCCAGGCTGATCGCGCTCGATCCGCTGGTGGAGGCCGGGTGGCTCGGGCCGGAGGCGCTGGCGCCGGATGGCTTCGACGACAAGGCGAAGACGGAGGCCCTGCGCATGGGCTGGGCGGGCTTCCGGGAGGCCGCGACTGCGGAGGACCGCCACCTCTACGCCGCTTTCGTCGCCGAGAAGAGCCACTGGCTGGAGGACTTCGTGCTCTTCGAGGCCCTGCGCGAAGAGCGCCGGGAGCCTTGGTGGGAGTGGCCCGACGGGCTGCTGCGCCGCGATCCCCAGGCCCTGGCCGAAGCGCGGGCGCGCCTGTCGGCACAGCTCGACTTCCTTCGGTTCGAGCAGTTCCTGTTCTTCCGGCAGTGGGACGCCCTGAAGGCGTACGCGAACGGCGTCGGCGTGCTGCTGTTCGGCGACATGCCGATCTTCGTCGCCCACGACAGCGCCGAGGTCTGGGCCCGCCAGGAGCTCTTCCATCTCGACCCCCACGGGATGCCCACGGTGGTCGCCGGCGTGCCTCCGGACTATTTCTCCGAGACCGGGCAGCGCTGGGGCAACCCGCTGTACCGCTGGGACCGGATGCAGGAGGACGGCTTCGGGTTCTGGATCGAGCGCATGAAGACCCAGCTCGGCCTGTTCGACCTGGTGCGGGTGGACCATTTCCGGGGCTTCGAGTCCTACTGGGAGATCCCGGCGAGCGAGGAGTACGCCATCAACGGTCAGTGGGTGGCGGCGCCGGGGGATGAGCTGTTCGACCGCCTGCACGAAGTCTACGATCCGCTGCCGCTGGTGGCCGAGGATCTGGGGGTCATCACCGCGGACGTCGAGGCCCTGCGGCGCAGGTATGGGCTGCCCGGCATGAAGATCCTGCAGTTCGCCTTCTCCGGCGACGCCGACAACCCCTACCTGCCGTTTCGCCATCCGCCCAACACGGTGGTCTACACCGGCACCCATGACAACGACACCACGCTCGGCTGGTACGAGAGCCTGGACGGGGACAGCCGCGACTATGTGGACGAATATCTCGGCTATCCGGGGGAGCCCATGCCCTGGGCCCTGATCCGCGCGGCACTGGCCTCCCGCGCGCGCCTCGCCATGGTCCCCATGCAGGACGCGCTCGCCCTCGACGGTGATCACCGCATGAATCTGCCCGGCACGGCGGCGGACAACTGGGGCTGGCGCTTCCAATGGTCCGAGGTTGACGCCGACCTCGCGGCGCGCCTGCACCGCATGCTGCGGCTGTACGGCCGCTGAGCCTGCCCGGCGGAGCCGGGTCCGTCCGGGGTCAGGTGCCCGCGCGGGCGCGGATCTCCGCGGCGAGCAGGGTGTTCTCCAACAGTGCGGCGCGGGTCATGGGGCCCACACCACCCGGCACCGGGGTGATCCAGGAGGCCCGCTCCATGGCCGCCGCGGTGTCCACATCGCCGGCCAGCGAGCCGTCCGCCAGCCGGTTTATGCCCACGTCGACGACCATCGCCCCCTCCTTGATCCAGTCGCCCTCGACGAATGCCGGCCGTCCCACGGCGGCAACCAGGACGTCGGCGCTGCGGGCCTTCTCCTTCAGGTCACGTGTGCGGCTGTGGCAGACCTGGATGGTACAGCGGGCTGCCAGCAGCTCCAGCGCCATCGGCCGGCCCACGATGTTTGACTGGCCGATGATCACCGCGTCCAGGCCCTCCAGCGAGCGCCCGGTCCGCTCCAGCAGTGTAATGATCCCCCTGGGGGTGCAGGGTCGCAGCACGGGCATGCGCAGGGCCAGGCGACCCACGTTGTAGGGATGGAAGCCGTCCACGTCCTTGGAGGGGAGTATGCGTTCGATGACCGTCTCCTCCTCGATGTGCGGAGGAAGCGGCAGCTGCACCAGTATCCCGTCGATCTCCGGGCGGACGTTGAGCTCGTCGATGAGCGCCAGAAGCCGCTCCTGGGCGATGTCGGGCGGCAGCTCGTGGAGCTCGGAGTGGAAGCCCACCTGTGCGCAGTCGTTGCGCTTGTGCCGGACGTAGACCTGTGAGGCCGGGTTCTCCCCGACCAGGACGACGGCCAGGCCCGGGGCACGCTCGCCGGCTGCGGCGCGCTCTGCCACCCGGGCCTCGATCTGGTTGCGGATCTCGGCCGCGACCGCTTTTCCGTCCAGGATCCGTGCGCTCATTCTGCTTCCCGACGATGTGAAAAGCGGGCATCATAACCTGAACGGGCCCGCCGGTTCACGGCCGCCGGGATGACCGCCGCGCGTTGACCCATAGGCGCCACGGGCGTATATTTCGCGTCTCCTTGCGCCAGGCGGGTCGCCTGATCCGGGGTATAGCGCAGTCTGGTAGCGCGCCTGCTTTGGGAGCAGGATGTCGGGGGTTCGAATCCCTCTACCCCGACCAATGCAGGCCGTGCGTGCAGGCTCGGCTTCAGCCCGACATCGGGGATGACAGGCAGCAACAGAGCGGCAGTCAGCGACTGCGCCCGTAGCTCAGTCGGATAGAGCAACGGCCTTCTAAGCCGTGGGTCGCAGGTTCGACGAGGATTGCCGGGAGCAATCCCGATCGCGCGCAGCGCGACCCGGAGGGCGGAGGGCAGGATGCCCGGAGTAATCCTGCCGGGCAGGATGAGAGACAGGGCAATGAAAGACTGCGCCCGTAGCTCAGTCGGATAGAGCAACGGCCTTCTAAGCCGTGGGTCGCAGGTTCGAATCCTGCCGGGCGCGCCAAACAACGCACGCGTGCCTGGGCAGGGAAGGCGTGTTGCAATGGTGGGCGTAGCTCAGTTGGGTGAGCCGGAACCCTTTGTCCGGTGGACAAAGGAAGTCCGGCGAACGCCCGGCCA
>JASFUT010000006.1:0-28103 GCA_050050175.1 Chromatiales bacterium | reverse complement strand
CTCGAGCTGCCCCCGCGGGCCGTTCATCTGGCGCGCAGCCGCCTGGACCCCAACCAGGCCTTTCGCGTGGGCGACCGCGCCTGGGGTCTTCAGTTCCACCCGGAGTTCAACGAGCACATCCTCACCCGCTACATCGCCTATCACCGGGGACTGGCGCCGGGTTCGGCGGAGCCCGGAGTGGCGGGGGCGTCCGAGTCGCCTCACGGGCCTCGTATCCTGCGGCGTTTCGCGTCGCTCGCCGGGCTCCGCACCGTCGGTCCGCGGGAGGAAGGGGACCGCCCCGGTCCAACAGAGCATGCCGGCGGCGGCCGCCCGGGGGATGACCACGGCGGGGTCGGGCCGGGCCGCCGCAGGTAGACGCCGAGCCACGGCACGACCGTCGACACCACCAGGGGCGCCCCGGCGCAGCACGCGGGCTGGGCCCTTGCCCTCCGCCGTGCTAAGTTGGCGCGCGTTTTCCCCACTGACCCCAGGGAGACAGTCTGATGAGTCGTTGTCCTTGCGGATCCGGTCTCGACCTCGAAGCCTGCTGCGGCCCGGTGCTCGCGGGCCGTCCGGCGGCCACGGCGGAGGCCCTCATGCGATCGCGCTACACCGCCTACGTTCTCGGCGACATCGACCACGTCAGCGAGACCCTGCATCCCGAGCACCGCCACGACCACGATCCCGACGCGGCCCGGCGCTGGGCCCGGAGGTCCGTCTGGGAGGGCCTGGAGGTGCGGGCGGCGGAGCGGGGCGGCCCGGAGGACGACCACGGGACCGTGGAGTTCGTGGCCACCTACAAGGAGAAGGGAGTCCGGAAGCGACATCATGAGGTGGCCGAGTTCCACAAGCAGGACGGCCTCTGGTACTACGTGGACGGCAGGCTGGTCGCGCCGCCCCCTGAGCGCCACGGCGGCCCCAAGGTCGGCCGCAACGAGCCGTGCCCTTGCGGAAGCGGGAAGAAGTACAAGAAATGCTGCGGCGTCTGAGCCCCTGGCCGCGCCCGGAGCGTCGCGGCGCGTGGTGCCGGGGCCCGCTCCACGCGGGGTGTCCGCAGCGCTCCCGCCCGCCTTCCTGAGCTCCGGGCGCCATCGTGCTCAGAGGTGGCCCGGCCCGGCCAATCCGCGCGCGGGACATGGATTAGAATAACGTAATATTCGCATACTATGATGAGCGACCAGGATCGGGTCCCGCCCGATCGTTTGAAACGAACAAGGGAGCTTCATCATGTGGGCACCAATCGCTGCGATCGTCTTTGCGATAGGCATAGTGAACACGCCGGCCATGATCGACGCCGAGCGGACGTATCTGCAAGACCAGGAGCCGGTGATCGACGTGCGGGAAATCCAGGCCTCGGAGGTAGAGGCCGAACCGGCTCCTGAGGACCGACGGGAGGTAAACTGACCATCGAAGCCGGTGTCTGCCGGGGCATCGCGCCGCGGCAGAGCCCCGGACTTGCGCAAGACCCATGAAAGAAGGCGCCCTTGGGGCGCCTTCCAAACCGACGGGGCCGCCCGGCGCTCTCAGCGCCGGGCTGAGCGCACGATCTGCATCATCTCCTCACGGGCCTGCTCCATCTGGCTCATGAGCTCGTCGAGGTCGGGCTCTTCCTCGCGCATGGCGGTAACCAGGTCTTCCTGGAGCTGGGTGCGGGCCTTCTGCACGGTCGTGTCCTGCAGGACCTCGTTGCGCACCTCGATCAAGTCACGCTGGATCTGCTCGAATTCGCTGAACAGCTGCTGCTTCTCGTCTTCGGGCAGGGCCTCGTCCTGAAGCTTCTGCCGGATCGACTTCAGCTTCTCGGCGGCGTCTTCCAGATCGAAGCCCCGGTCATCGATTTTCGAGGCCACCAGCTCCTTGAACTCCTGGCCCTGCTGGCGCAGCCCCGGGTTGTCCTCGAGGACGGAGTCCCGGATCCGGGCGACGCGCTCCTGGAGCTCGGCAAGGGTTTGCTGGGCCTCCTTGTATGCCTGGATCTCCTCCTGGGTCGGCTTCAGCTCGCCGTGCCCGGGCTCGGCGGCCGCGACCTGGAACGGCAAGGCCCCCACCAGGGCGATCGCGGCACCCGCGAGCGCGGATCTCGATGCGTGGGACAACGTCATGTCGGTCTTCCTTCGATGGTTGGAGTCGGAATCGCCGGATCTGGACCGGCGGGGATCCCCGAGCGGGGCGGTCAGCGCGCACCTTAACAGCCTGCGGCCGCCTGTTGTCAAATGACCACGGCGGGCGCGCGGACGGGCTCGCAGATCCGGCGGGCCGGGCGGCGGCGCAGCGGGAGAAAGAATGCCGCACCGCTCGCGCGGTGCGGCAAGGGGACAACGACTTCCCTTTCTGAAGGAGGAGATGCGCGGCCGCCAGAGGCTGGCGCAGGCTACGGCCAAGCGTCATGCGACTCTGTCGACCCGCGTCCAGTAAAGCCCATGGCCGGGTGATCGCGCATTGACAATCCGCAACACGGGTGCGAAAGGGCGGATTGATCGACCGCATTGGCCGCGCGACACTGAAGTTAGAAGCCGTCCAGGGAGCGATGATGAAGCCGTACTCGGCGGCCTGCGACGAGAACCGCGGGCCCATACTCGCCGTACTGCGCGATCTGCTGCGAGAGCCCGCCGATGTCCTGGAGCTTGGAAGCGGCACGGGTCAGCACGGGGTCTACTTCGCCGCCCGGCTTCCGCACCTGCAATGGACCTGCAGCGACCTGCCGGAGCACCACCCAGGCATCCGGGCGTGGATGGAAGAGGCATGCCTGGACAACCTCCACGGCCCCCTCGCGCTGGACGTCAGCGCCCCCCGGTGGCCCGTCGCGGGGACCGACGCGGTGTTCAGCGCCAACACCGCCCACATCATGGAGGAGCGCTGCGTGGCGGCCATGTTCGCGGGGGTGGCCAGGATCCTCGAGCCAGGCGGCCCGTTCCTGCTCTACGGTCCGTTCAACTACGACGGGGCATATACCAGCGAGAGCAACCGGCGCTTCGATGCCTGGCTCAAGCAGAGAGATCCCCGCAGCGGAATAAGGGACAGGGGCTGGCTCGACCGTGTGGCCGCCGGGGTCGGTCTGCGCAGAACCGATGACAGGGAGATGCCCGTTAACAACCGGATCCTGATCTGGCGCAAGCTCTGACGGTTGCGCGCGGCGGGTTTTTCGGTAACCTTCTCAGGATGATCGGAGCTCTTTCCCGGATCGAGATGAGCGCCGCAGTCCGCCTGGGCGGTGGGGCGGTTGTCCTGCTGCTCCTGTGCGGACCGGCCGTTTCGGGGCAGATCCGCAAGTATCAGGACGCCGACGGACACATCACCTACACCGATACCCCCATGCGGGGCCAGCCGGCCGTGTCGGGGCAGATCCGCAAGTATCAGGACGCCGACGGACGCATCACCTACACCGACACCCCCATGCGGGGCGAGGAGTACCGGCTGCTGTGGCGCTCCGCGCCCGATCCGACCATTACCCGGTTCTCCATGGAGGACTACTGGAGGAACCGGGCCGCCTTCACCCCGTTGATCGACGAGGCGGCCGAGCGCATGCAGCTGCGGTGTGAGCTGCTCCACGCCGTGGTGCAGGCGGAGTCCGCCTACGACCCCGACGCCTACTCCCGGGCCGGCGCGGTGGGGCTGATGCAGCTCATGCCCGCCACCGCGGAGCGCTATGGCGTGAGCAATTCCTGGGACCCGAAAGAGAACATCGACGGCGGGGCGCGCTATCTCCGGGATCTGATGGAGCGGTTCGACCAGGACCTGCGCCTCGTGCTGGCGGCCTACAACGCGGGGGAGAACGCCGTGGAGAAGTACGGTAATCGTATTCCTCCCTACCCGGAGACCCGGCGCTACGTCGAGAAGGTGCTGGCGAACCTGAAGCGGAACCGCCGGCAGGCCGCGGCTCAATCCACCGATCAGCCCACCATCAGATAGTCGCGTCCGCGCTCGTAGCCCATGGCATGCAGCCGTCCGGCGATCAGGGCGCGGGCCCCATGGCTGGCCACGTAGCCCAGGACGAAGGGGCGCGGACGGCGATCCAGCCAATCCGGCGCCACCACGGGCGCCCCGCCGAGACGGTTTCCGATCTTGCGGGGGTCTACATCGATCCAGGCTCTGGGCCTGAATCCCCGCGACAGCAGGTGGACGCACCGCCGGCGCGTGCGGCGACCGGCGCCCCAGATCACCAGGCGGTCACGGTTGTGCGCCAGGCGGGAGTCCGCGGCCAGGTGTTCGGCGCGCAGCCGGTCGAACGCCTCCCGGCCGTAGCGGGGGTCCGTGCGCGAAGTGCGGTTTGGGCGCTCGCGCCAGTGCAGCAGCACCCGGGGAATCTTGGCCATGGCACGGCCGGCGCGGTGCAGCCGGAGCCACAGATCATAGTCCTCCGGGAAAGGCCCCTCACGGTAGCCCCCGAGGGCGCGTACGGGAGCTGCCCTGAACATGACCGAGGGGTGCGCGAACGGCGCCTCCACGTAGATCTCGTCGGCGATGTCGCGGGGCGTGACGCACGCGTTCTGCCAGTCCGCGTAGTGCCGGTAGCCGTCCCGGATCAGCTCTTCGGGAAAGAGCCGGATCCGGCTTCCCACCACAGCCAGGGCGGGGTCGCTGGCCAGTCGGCGGTGCTGCAGCGCCAGGCGCTGGGGCTCCATCAGGTCGTCGGCGTCCATCCTGGCGACGAACACCGCGCGGGCTGCGCTGAGCCCCAGGTTCAGGGCAGGCACCAGACCCCGGCGCGGGGTACGGATGTGCCGGATTCGCGGGTCCCGCCCGGCCCATCGCGCGAGGATGCCGGTGGACCCGTCGGCGGACCCGTCGTCCACGGCCACCACCTCGAAGTCCTCGAACGTCTGCCGGCGGATGGAGTCCATGCAGGCGTCCAGGGTATCCCAGGCGTCGCGGACGGGCAGGACGATGCTGACGCGGGGGGTCAAGGCTGCGGGGCGGGGCGGCTGGCGCGAAGGCCGTATTCGATCCGGGCGCCCCGGCGGTGCGGGACGCCCGCGTGAGTCCGGCCCCGGAGCGCGGCCGGCGGAGCCGCCGCATCCTGGTCCTGGGCCTGGAGATCCTGGCGCTGGCCGCGCTGATCTACGGGATTCACCTCTGGCAGACGCGCGATGCGCCGCGGGGACCCGCCCCAGCGCTCGCGGGCAAGCTCCTTGACGGGAGCGGCTTCGATCTGGCGCAGGAGCGCGGGCGTCCGGTGCTGGTGCACTTCTGGGCGACCTGGTGTCCCGTCTGCGGCCTGCAGGACGGGGCCATCGCGGCCATCGCCCGGGACCACCGGGTGGTGACCGTCGCCTCACAGTCGGGTGGCACGGAGGCGGTGCGCCGGCACATGGATGCCCAGTCGCTGGACTTCCCCGTGCTCGTCGACCCGAGCGGGTCGGTAGCCACGCGCTGGGGGATCAGGGGGGTGCCGACCAGCTTCCTGGTCGACCGGTCGGGACGGATCCGCTTCGTGGCCACAGGCTACACCTCGGCGATCGGGCTGAGGACGAGGCTCTGGCTCGCCGGTCGCTGAGCCGCTCAATCCTCGCCGATCACCCGTTCGTCGCGGGGCGTGAGCAGAAGCTTCTCCGCCTCGATCTGATCCTTCGCGAAGATCATCCGCACGGACGTCTCCCCCCCTGGTTCGAGCTCGGCACGGTGGGCCCTCGTGAGGTTTCTTGCCTCCTTGAAGCTCGCAAGGGTGTCTATGTGCTCCAGGGTCCTGGGGGGGGTGATTCGGTACACGAAGTACGGCATTGCGTATTCCCGCTTTGCTGCGCGGCCCGGGTCAGGCCGCCGGCTCGTTAATCTACCACGGGCCGCCTTGCCCCCGCCGAGCTGATCCCGCATCGAAGTCAGGGAAATGCCGGTCGCGGCTCAGCGCCGGAACAGCCACAGCAACAGGGATATCACGAGGCTCGCCAGCACCATGGTGGTGATCGGGAAGAAGAACCGGAAGCCCTCGCGCTCCACCACGATGTCCCCGGGGAGCCGGCCCAGGGGCAGCTTGCCGAGCCAGGGCCAGAGCACGCCGACCGCTGTGATGGCGAGTCCCAGAATGACCAGAAAACGTTGCATCGGTCGCCTCGACCGGTCCGGGCCGCACAATCGGGGGCTCCGCGGGGGCTGCGGCCGCACCCGGGGGTGCCGTGATAAGCGCATTCTGGAGACCGCCGGACCCGGGTGCAAGGTCGGAGGGGGCCTTTGACCCTGTCCTGGACCGGCTTCTATACTCCGGAAAACGGCGGGCGGCCCGATCCCGGGGCCGGACAACAACACGGGGAGCGGACAGATGTGGATCTTCGTCGGTGGTCTGCCGGGGGCCTCCACGCGCGCAGAGCTCAAACAGTTCGTTCTGCAGTCGGCAGGCGGCCGGTTCCGACTGCCCTTTCTCAGCAAACGGCCCGTGGTGCACAAGGTCGATATTCTCGAGGTGTCGGACCGTGAGACCGGGCGATCAGAGCTCCACGGCCTGTTGCGGGTCGAGCCCGAGAAGGCGGGGCAGGACCTGATCAAGCGGCTTCGCATGCGCCGCTTCAAGGGCGTGCGTCTGGACGTACACCGCTACGTACGCCGGTCCTGGACCCGCGACCGTCGGGCGCTGAACGGGCATGTGGGGGCGATGGTCGATATCGACAGCGATCGCAGATCCTCGGATCGTCGCCGCTACCGGCTGCTGGTCGGCCGCCGGTCCGCCCCTCGAGTAGCCCCGATGGAGCAGTTCCGCCGCCAGCACGGCTGGTGAGCGCGCCGGCGCCGCGGAGGAGCGCTGCAGCCGGCCGGCGTGCGCGACCAACGCCTGGCCGACACTTCTCGCCCTGGGTCGCGCGGCCGCCCTCCCATCGCCCGCAGGGGCGTTGGCGCATCCGGGTCTCTGGTCTCCGCCGGGAGTCTTTCAGGCCTGGAGCCGGTGGCGCCTCACGGCCCGCCGCGGTCGCCCGGGTATCTCCCAGGCCCCAACAGCAGCAGGAGGCGGCGTCATGGGCGAACTTCCAGTAATACGCACGGCCATCCCGAAGCGGCGCTATCAGGTCGGAGACTACGGGGTTACGGTGCTCGGCGATATCGACGGTGGCGACGGGCGCGAGTACCGCTTCATCATGGCGTTCGTCGAGCAGGGCAAGCGAGAGCCGGGCTTGTTCGTCTGCTCCGAGCGCAATCGCGGGACGCCCGCCGACGGCACTCACAGTCTCCGGGTGGTCAACAGCGCTATGTCGGAAGTGCTGGAGTCGGCCGATCGGTGGGCGGACCTGGACGCCTTCTGCGAGCAGGGCCTGGAGATCGGGCGCCGGGCGCTAGGGCTCGGATCCGAGGAGGCGATGCGCCTGATGTGAGCCCGGGGCCGTTGAGCGTTCAGGAAGCGTTCAGGGCAGTGCTCGTATTCTTTATTTCAGGTGAGGGGAATGGGTCCCCGAAAGACCTGAACGGGAGTCGAGCCATGAACATCAAACACGCAGCGGCTGCACTGGGACTCGGCGCGATCCTGAGCGCCGGGTCGGGGGCGGCCGGAGCCAACGGGGACTTCTATGCGCAGGCGCGGGTGCTGGCCACCGAGCCTCTCTACCAGACGGTAACCGTCAACAGACCCGAGGAGCGCTGCTGGAACGAGCAGGTCTACCGGCGCGGCCCCCGCGGCTCCCATTACTCCTACACGCCCACCATCACGGGCGGGATCATCGGCGGGCTGATCGGCAACCAGCTCGGGCACGGGAGCGGGCGGCCCTGGGCGACTGCGGCCGGCGCCCTGCTGGGCGGGTCCATCGGGCGCGACGCCTACGCCCGATCCGGTCCATCCGGTCCGGGCGGCTATACGACCGAGCGGCGCTGCGACCTGGTCGATCGCTACGAGGACCGCCAGGAGCTGGTGGGCTATCGTGTAAAATACGTCTACGACGGCGAGACCTTCTGGACCGAGACCCGCGAGAACCCCGGGGACTGGATCCGGGTGCGGGTCGGCGTGGACGCGGTCGAAGACGGATACGCCCGTTACGACGGCGGACCGCGGGGCCACGGATACGGTGACCCCTGGGATCTGTAGACAGGCATGAGCGGCGGTCGGGTGCCTTAGAGTGAACCGCAGGCGGGCATTGGCGATACTTTCCGGGGCCCTGGGCCTGGCGGCGGCGTCCGCCGCCGGGGCCGAGCCCTTTGCCCGACTCCGGGAGCTTCGGCGGCGTCTCTCGGACGACGACCGCGACTGGCGGGGCCGCAAAGGGACCGGGCTCGACGGGGCCGTGTCGCGGTGGCGGGAGCGCATCGGCGGCCGGGTGCTGTCCGCGGAGACCCGCAAGGACGACGGCCGCAGCATCCACCATATCCGGATCATCACCGATCAGGGCCGCGTGCGCCGTCTGCGGATCGACGCCGATACCGGGCGGATTATCGAGCCCCGTCGGCGCTGACCGGGGCCCCTCCGATGCGCGCCCTGGTGATCGAAGACGAGGCGGCCCTGCGCCACCAGCTCGAGCGGCAGCTCACCGAACGGGGCTTCGCCGTGGACGCCGCCCCGGACGGGGAGGAGGGCCTTTATCTGGGCCGCGAGTACCCCATTGACGTGGGTATAGTGGATATCGGCCTGCCCGGCATGTCCGGCGTGGAGGTGATCCGGCGCCTTCGCTCGGAAGGACGCGCCTTCCCCATTCTGATCCTCACCGCCCGCGGCAGCTGGCAGGACAAGGTGGAGGGCCTCGACGCCGGCGCCGACGATTACCTGGTCAAGCCTTTCCATCACGAAGAGCTGATCGCCCGGGTCAATGCCCTGCTCAGGCGCGCCAGCGGCTGGGCGAGCCCCGAGATCCGGATCGGCTCGGTTTGGCTCAGCACCAAGGCCCAGGAGGTCAGGGTCGAGGGACGGCCGGTCGAGCTCACGGCCTTCGAGTACAGGGTGCTCGAGTACCTCATGCTGCACGCCGGCGAGGTGGTGTCGAAGACCGAGCTCACCGAGCACCTCTACGACCAGGACTACGACCGCGACAGCAACGTGCTGGAGGTCTTCGTGGGGCGTCTGCGGCGCAAGCTCGATCCCGACAACCGCTACAGGCCCATCGAGACCCTGCGCGGGCGGGGCTACCGTTTCGGCACGGAGGGGCCCGGCGGCTGATGCTGTCGCTGCACGCCCGGATCAACCTGGCCGCACTGGGCGTGCTGGTGGCCTTCCTCGGTCTGACGGGCCTTGCCCTGGACGAGGCCTTCCGCCAGAGCGCCGAGGCGGGCATGCGTGAGCGCCTTCAGAGTCACGTCTACGGCCTGCTTGCGGCCGCCGACGAGGACGCCGAGGGCGGCCTGCGGCTGCCCCTGGCGCTGCCCGATCCCCGCTTCTCCAATCCCGATTCGGGTCTCTACGCCCGGGTGCAGGGCGAGAACGGCGAGTTCGACTGGCGCTCTCCCTCTCTGCTCGGGCGGTCCGTCGACTTCCTGCGGGCCCCGGGGGCGGGGGCATGGGCCTTCTCCCGGGTGCGCTCGGAGGATCAGCGCCTGATGGCCGTGAGCTTCGGCGTGATCTGGGAGGACGACCAGGGCAGGGGGGTGCCCTACACCTTCGCCGTCGCCGAGACCATGGAGCCCCTGTTGCAGGAGATCGCGGGCTTCCGCAGGACGCTCTGGATCTGGCTCAGCGGGGCCACCCTCGTGCTCCTGCTGGTGCAGGGTATGGTGCTGCGCTGGGGCCTGAGTCCGCTGCGCCAGGTCGCCACCGCGCTGCAGCGCATCGAGTCCGGCGACGAGGACCGCCTCAAGGGCGACTACCCCCCGGAGCTGCGCGGGCTGACCCGCAATCTCAATGCGCTGCTCGATCGCACCCGGGCCAGCCAGGAGCGCTACCGCAACAGCCTCGCGGACCTGGCCCACAGCCTCAAGACCCCCCTCGCCATCCTGCGGGGCGCCGCCGCCGAGGGCGGCCGGGAGGCCCTTCGGCCGACGGTTGACGAGCAGGTGCAGCGCATGGACGAGATCGTCCGCCACCAGCTGCAGCGCGCCGCCGCGTCCGGGCGCAGCACGCTGATCCGCTCCGTCCCCCTGGCTCCCGTCGTCGACAAGGTCCTGCGTGCCATGGACAAGGTGTACAGCGCCAGGGCGGTGGAGTCCCGGACCGACCTTTCCCCCGACGCCCGATTCTTCGGCGACGAGGCGGACCTGTTCGAGATACTCGGCAATCTGCTCGACAACGCCTACAAGTACTGCCGGGGCCGCGTCCTGGTTGCGGCCGGCCCGGCGCCCTCGGACGACTCGGTGCGGGCGGGGCTGGAGCTGCGGGTGGAGGACGACGGCCCCGGTATCCCGGAGGAGCAGGTGAGCATCGTCCTGCAACGGGGTCGCCGCGCCGATCAGCGCGAGGAGGGTCACGGCATCGGGCTGACGGTTGTGGACGAGATCGTGCGGCTCTACGAAGGCAGCCTGACCATCGGCCGCAGCGAGCTGGGAGGGGTCTCCATCCGCGTGCGCCTCGCCGGCTGAGCCGCTCCGGAGGCCCGCCGTCGCTCGGGAGGGACCCGGGCGGGGCTCAGACGGGAACGTCCGGGCCTTTGACGCCAGCGGTCAGAGTGAAGCGCATGGCCTCCTCCATTGTCATCTCCACGGGTCGCACGCGGGAGCGCGGCATGAGGACGGTGTACCCGCCGATCATGTAGCTCAACGGCAGATAGACGAGGACCTTGTCGTTCCCCCGGAAGCCCTCCGGCAGGCCGTCCGGAACGGCCCGGGTAACGAAGCCGATGAGCTCGGTTTCGCCTATGGTGACCGCGACCACCTGCTCGAACTCCTTCTCGGTGGTGGACGATATGAAGTTGAAGAAGTCGCGCGTGGCGCGGTACACGGAGTTGATCAGGGGCAGGTGGTAGAAGACCGCCTCCCCCTTGGCGAACAGCCAGCGCACCACGTAGGCGTGCATCAGCAGGCCCATCAGGAACACGACCAGGACCCCTGCCACAACGCCCATACCCGGGTGGTAGAGGTCGTCCGGGAGCAGCAGCCGGATGGCGGTGCCGAGCACGGATTCCATCGACACGACCAGCCAGTAGAGCAGATAGAGGGTGAGCACCACGGGGAGGATGGTCACCAGACCCGTGAGAAAGGTTCTGCTGATGGATTTCACAGGCGTCTCCGTGAGTGGAACCGTCGCGAGTGGATCATCGTAAGGCCGCCCCTCGGCCGGCGAAGCCCCCGGCCCCCGACGCCCGGGCGGAATGTCCCGGCCCGGTCATCGGCGCCAGAAGGTTGGCATGAGCAGGATGAGCACGGTCATGATCTCCAGTCGGCCCAGCAGCATGCCGGCGCAGAGCAGCCACTTGGCGGGGTCCGGCAGGGGCGCGAAGTTCCCGGCCGGTCCGATGATGTTCCCGAGGCCGGGGCCGACGTTGGCGACGGCCGTCGCCGCTCCGCTGAGGCTGGTGAGAAAGTCCACGCCGAGCAATGAAAGGCCGAGCGCAATCGTGGCGACGGTCAGAAAAAAGTAGAAGGAGAATGCGACGACCGAACGGACCACGTCGTCGGTGACCTCCCGATCGTTGTACCGATTGGAGATGACGATGCGCGGGTGGCGCATCCAGCGAAGCTGGTTCAGCAGCATCAGGATGCCGATCTGGAAACGGAAGATCTTGACGCCGCCTGCCGTCGAGCCGGAGCAGCCGCCCACGAAGGTGAGATAGAAGAACACCGTGACAGCGAAGCTGTCCCAGGCCGTGTAGTCCTCCGACGCGAAGCCGGTGGTGGTGATCACCGAAACCACGTTGAAGGTGGAATGGGCGAGGGCCTCGAACCAGGACTCGTGGTCGGCAATGCTGCGGACCAGGGTGAGGCTGATCACCATCAGGGCGATCAGGCCCAGGAAGCCGCGTACCTGGCGGTCACGTATCAGCGGCATCACCTCGCCTTTGAGCGCGCGTGCGTAGAGCAGAAACGGCAGCCCCGCAAGCAGCATGAACAGCGAGCCCGACCAGAGGATCGCGGGCTGGGAGGCATACTGCCCCATGGACGCGTCATGGTTCGCGTAGCCGCCGGTGGCCACCGTGGTCATCGCGTGCACCACGGCGTCGAACGGACGCATGCCGCCCAGCAGGTAGGCCAGGGCCGCCGACAGCGTGAGCGCCAGATAAACGATGCTGATGGCTCGGATGAAATGCCCCGAGCGCGGCAGCACCTTCTCCGACCAGTCCGAGGACTCGGTCTGGAACAGGCGCATGCCGCCGATCTGCAGGAAAGGAAGGATCGCGATGCCCAGGACGACGATTCCGATGCCGCCGATCCATTGGAGCAGCCCGCGCCACAGGAGCACGCCGTGCGGCATGTACTGCAGACCGATCAGCACCGTCGATCCCGTGGTCGTGATGCCGGATACCGCCTCGAAGAGGGCGTCGGTGAAGCTCAGCTCGGGCAGCCCCAGGTACAGGGGCACGGCGCCCGCGAGGCTGGCGACCGCCCAGCTCATGGTGGTGAGGGTGAAGAGCTGGCGGGTATTGAATTCCACCGGCTCCCCCCGCTTGTGCGTCAACGGCAGCAGCAACCCGGCGATCGCGAGATAGGCGAGCGCGGCCGCGCCGAACGCGGGCCAGGTATCGCTGTGGTCCAGTGCGGAGAGCACCAGCGGGGGAATCATCAGGGCGGCCATGAGAAACAGAACGAAGGCCTGCACCAGGAGGATCGGGCGCAGGAAGCTCACGTTCGGGCCTGTCGATGTCGATCGAGCACGCGGTCCCGGATCCGCAGCGGAGCGCCTCCCGGCTCGGATGGCCGCGCGCCGGCCGGAATCGGGGTCGGGCCCGCCTCATGGCGGGGAGGCCGAATCCGCCGATCCCGCAGGCGCGGGGGCGGTCTTGTGCCCGCCGGGCATGCCCTGCGCGAGAGGGTGTAGAAGCTCAATTCCGGCAGGGAGCGCTGATGGACTGCCTGGGCCTCCAATGGGCGGGGTCCCCTCAGACCGGGCCCGCCGTGGGCAACAGCCTCTCCAGGCGCACGAAGACGTCCGCGCGGCCGAAAGGCTTCTTCATGAAGTCGGCGGCGCCGATCTTCAGCACCCAGAACTGCTCGGTGGCCTGCTCGTTGCCGCTCATCACGACGATCGGGATGCGGTCCGTCGCCTTCGAGCGGCTGAGGATCCGGGTGGCCTGGAACCCGTTCATGCCGGGCAGGACCACGTCCATGAAGATCAGGTTCGGTCGCTTTGCCCGCGCGATGGCGATCGCCGATTCCGCGTCGTAGGCTTCCAGGGTGTCGTAGCCCGACTGCTGGAGCATGCGCTTGATCGTCACCACCACGGTGCGGGAATCGTCGACGATCAGGATCCGTGTTCCGGGCCGGGGCCGGAGGCGACGGGTGGAGCGTCGCTCCATGAGCCTGCCCGGGCGGAGTAAACGCTTCAGGTTCAACAACTCGGTCGTCGCCCTTCTTGGTGTTCTCTGTGCACTTTCGACTCCCGTGGAGCTCGAGGCTCGATCGGGAGAGCTGCGGCAGTCGGCGTCCCTAGGCTTCCCCTGCGGCCCGGCCGGGAAACGATCCCCTGGACCGCGCGCAGCCGTTGCCGCGGCGCGCTGCGCATTGTATCCCTTTTCAGTCCGGCACGTCTGCGGCCCCGCCCGGACCGCGCACGCGCGGCGCGCCCCGGGAGTTGGCGTCGCCACGGCCGACCCCGGAGATGCCGGGCGGGCAGCCCGCCCGCCCGAGCGTGCGTGCTTCACAGTTGGGCGGAGAGGGGTTTCGCCAGGGTCCCACCTCCGCTACACTGCTTAAACTATGCCATAACAACGCCATTGTTATGCCGAGAAAGAAGAACCAGCTCGAGACGGTGGCCGTGACCCTCTCCACCACGCAGCCGATCGTGGGCTACCTGGAGGAGCTGGTCGGTTCCGGCCTCTACGGGAAGAACCCGGCCGAGGCGGCGGAGCGACTGATCGCGCTGGGCATCGAGGACCTCATCCGCCAGGGCACCCTGAAGCGCCGGGCGCCTGCACGCGGCCGTGGCGGCGACTGAGGGACCGCCGAGCGTACAACGCGGGGACAGTGACAGACCACCATGTCAGCCAGAGCACCCACAGCGAATTCAGCCCAGGCCGCCTTTGAGCTCAAGGCGGCCAGCTTCATGCTTCCCGTGATCCGGGTCCTGGAGGGCGACGTCGACGCCATCTCCCGGGGCCTCGCGGACAAGGTCGCCGAGGCCCCCCAGTTCTTCCACAATACGCCGCTGGTGATCGACGTGGAGGCGCTGCGCGGCGGCGCGGGCTCGCTCAATCTGGCCCTGCTGCTCGGCATGCTGCGGGGCAAGGGCCTGATCCCGGTAGGGATCAGCGGCGGGGACGAAGCGCAGAACGAGATGGCGGCCACCATGGAGCTGGCCGTTCTCTCCGGGGGCGGGGTGCGCCAGCGGCGGCCCGCCCCCCGGCCGGAGAGGACCGCCCAAGGCCTGCCGGGCCGTCTGGTCGACCAGCCCGTGCGCTCGGGCCAGCGCGTCTACGCGCGAGGCGGGGACCTGGTCGTCACGGGGGCGGTGAGCTCCGGGGCGGAGCTCCTGGCGGACGGCAACATCCATGTCTACGGCGCCCTCCGGGGGCGCGCTCTGGCCGGCGTCAAGGGTGAGCGCGGCGCACGTGTGTTCTGTCAGGCCCTGGATGCCGAGCTGGTGTCAGTGGCGGGCATCTACCGGGTGAGCGAAGACATCGACGAGCCGTTGCGCGGCCGTTCCGTCCAGGTCTATCTGCGTGAAGACAGTCTGATCGTTCAGGCACTATGAGACCGGGCCTGCCCGGTCCCGACACAACAGGGGTAGGAGCATTGGGAAAAGTCATCGTAATCACTTCCGGCAAGGGCGGCGTGGGCAAGACGACCAGCAGCGCCGCCTTCTCCATGGGTCTCGCGCTCCAGGGCCACCGGACCGCCGTCATCGACTTCGACGTGGGCCTGCGCAATCTCGACCTGATCATGGGCTGCGAGCGCCGTGTGGTCTACGACTTCGTCAATGTGATCCAGGGCGACGCCAACCTCAACCAGGCGCTCATTCGCGACAAGCGCAATCCAAACCTGTATGTCCTTCCGGCGTCCCAGACCCGCGACAAGAACGCCCTCACCCCCGAGGGGGTGGAGGCGGTGCTCGAGCAGCTGCGGGAGGACTTCGACTACGTGATCTGTGACTCGCCCGCGGGCATCGAGCACGGTGCCCTCATGGCGATGTACTTCGCTGACGAGGCACTGATTGTCACCAACCCGGAGGTTTCCTCGGTGCGGGATTCGGACCGCATCCTGGGGATACTGGCGAGCAAGACGCGGCGCGCCGAGAGCAGCCTGGAGCCCGTGCGCGAGCATCTGCTGATCACGAGGTACTGCCCCCGCCGGGCGAAGACCGGTCAGATGCTTACGGTGGAGGACGTCCAGGAGATACTCTCCATTCCGCTGCTCGGGGTGATCCCCGAGTCTCAGGCGGTGCTTCAGGCGTCCAACACCGGCACCCCCGTCGTCCTGGAGGAGAAGACCGACGCCGGAAAGGCCTACGCCGACGCCGTCGGCCGGTTCCTCGGCGCGGAGCTCCCGCACCGCTTCCTCGAGCCCGAGAGGCGGGGGCTGTTCGGCCGGCTGCTCGGAGGCTGACCAATGGGGATGCTCGATTACTTCCGGGCCTCTAGGAAGAAGGGCAGTGCAGCCGTCGCCAAGGACCGGCTGCAGATCCTCGTCGCCCACGAGCGCGCGGAGCGGGGGCGCCCCTCCTATCTGCCCATGCTGCAGAAGGAGATCCTCGAGGTGATCCGCAAGTACGTGCACGTCGACCAGACCGACGTGAGCGTCACCCTGGATCGCGAGGACGACTGCGAGATACTGGCGCTCAACGTGGTGCTTCCCGAGCACGAGCCGCCGCGGGATCTGAAACGGGCCTGAGCCCGGGCGCTCCTGCTATCCTGCCCTGAGCTGCAGTGCCCCGCGCGCCGACCGGACGGTCGGCCCGCAGGGTGCCGGAGACCATTGCGGGACAGGACCCATGCAGGCGCTCGCGGCGCAACGCTTCGATCCGCGCACCGGCCGGTGGCTGGCTGCGCCCCCCTGCCGGTCCGTGGAATGTGCCCGGCTCACCCTCGTGACCTACAACCTGTGGTTCGCAGAGCACCGGCTCGAGCAACGGCTCGGCGCCCTGCTGGAAGAGGTGCGCCGCTGTACGCCCGACCTGGTGGCGCTCCAGGAGGTGACCGGGCGACACCTGGCGCTGATCCTCGACGAGGACTGGGTGCGCAGGGACTTCCAGGTGTCCGACGCCCGCGGGGACACGGTGCGTCCACACGGCGTCCTACTGCTCTCGCGCCTGCCCTTGTGCGGCCTGGGCATGGTCCGGCTCACCAGCGGCAAGGACCGCAAGGCGCTCGTTGCCGATCTGGCGGTGAACGGGCAGCCCCTGCGGCTCGGGGCCGTGCATCTGGAGAGCTCGGAAACCAGCACGGGGCTGCGCCTGCGCCAGCTCGAGGAGGTGGAGCGCGCCATGGGGGACGTGCCCCATGCCCTGCTCACGGGCGACTTCAACTTCGATCCGGGCCAGGGGCCGGAGCAGGCGCGCGTCGAGGCCCGGTACACCGATCTGTGGAGCGCCCTGCGCCCGGGCGAGCCGGGCTATACCGAGGACACCGACGTCAACCGCATGCGCCTGCTGCACAAGAGTCGGGAGAAGCGGGTGCGGTTCGACCGCGTCCTGATGCGCTCCGCCAGCCCGGGGTGGCGCCCGCTCGCCATACGCCGGCTGGGGACCCAGCCGGTGACGGGCGGCGAGCCGGCGCTCTTCCCCTCCGACCACTTCGGGCTCTGCGCCGCCCTGACCTGGGAGGAAGGCGGAGCCCGCCTGGCCGGACGCCGGGAATCGCCGCGCGCTACTGACAGTCTCCCAGGCGGCGACCCTCCAGGGACTGGGTCATCTGCATGCTCTGGCCACCCTGCTGCATGTTCATCCGGACCTGGCCGGTATAGGTGTCGCCGGCATAGGTGATCTCCCCGTTGCCGATCATGGTGGTGCCCTGGGAGTTGCAGCGGATCTGCCAGCTGACCCGGTCGCCGTCGACGGACTGATCCGTCATCTCGCATTCCTGGCCGGGCTGCTCGGTCTGGGGCACCACTTCCGTCTCGCGGACGCAGGAGCTCGTGGTCACGGGGGGAACGGCTATGGGCATTCCGGGCATTTCCGTGCGCACAGTGGTCTCCCAGAGGCCGGGGCGCATGTTGGGGCCGGCCGAGGCGCCGGCAGTCAGACAGGCGAGGACGAGGCTCGGGACAAGCTTGCGAAAGGACATCGGGGGTCTCCAGGTTGGGGCCGGGGCGGATCCGGTCTCGGCGCTCGCCGGCCGGTCTCGAAGCCGCACGCTAAGTCAGAATCGGGCAAAGGTCAAAGCGACCCGACAGGTCGAGGCCCCTGCCGCCCGGGGCGAGGGATCCCGCGACCGGCTTACGCCCAGGGGCTTTCGGACTATACTCGTCGCCGCTCCCCTATCCGTGGACCCGACCATGACCTATTGCGCGGGCCTGTGCCTCGATGCCGGGCTGGTTCTCGCCTCCGACTCCCGCACTCACGCGGGGGTGGACTACGTCACCGCCTACAGCAAGATGCGGGTGTTCAAGCCCGCCCCGGACCGGGTGTTCGTCATCCTGTCGGCAGGCAACCTGGCCATCACCCAGGAGGTGATGAGCCACATCCAGAGGGACCTGGACCGCCCCACCGAGCGCCCCAACCTCGCGACCGTCGACTATCTCTTCGAGGCCGCGGAATACCTCGGGCGGGTGAGCCTGGAGATCCAGCAAAGGCACGGCGAGGCCTTGAGGGGAGCCGGGGCGAGCGGCGATGTGACGCTCATCGTCGGCGGCCAGATCCGGGGCCGGCCGCACGGGCTGCTCATGATCTACCCGCAGGGCAATCATATCGCCGCCTCTGCCGAGACCCCCTATCTGCAGATCGGGGAGAGCAAGTACGGCAAGCCGGTGCTCGACCGCATCGCCTCGCCCGGACTCTCCCTCGAAGAAGGCGGGCGCCTGTTGCTGGTGTCGCTCGACGCCACCTCCCGCTCCAACATCACCGTGGGTCCGCCCTACGAGGTGGCCCTGTACCGCGCGGGGGACCTCGAGCTGTGCGGACAGCTCCGGTTCGGCGCCGACGACGCCTTTCTGCGCGACATACAGTCCGCCTGGCAGGCGGGCATCGGGGGCGCCTTCCGCAACCTTCCCCGCTTCGACTGGGAGCCGCCGCCATCCGGCGGCGCCTGACCGGCGTGCCCTTCCGCGACCGCGCTGCGGAAGGGGTTTGGGAGACTCCCCGGCCGGATCCTGTTAGCATTTCCGGCTTCCGACGATTCAGGTTTCCGCAGCCGGAGAAGTGGGCAATGTTCAGCAAATCCATGCGCATCAGCGGGTTCGACGACCAGCTCTGGGAGGCGATGCAGGCCGAGGAGCGCCGCCAGGAGGAGCACATCGAGCTGATCGCCTCTGAGAACTACGCCAGCCCCCGGACGCTGGAGGCCCAGGGCTCCGTCCTGACCAACAAGTACGCGGAGGGCTACCCGGGCAAGCGCTACTACGGCGGGTGCGAGTACGTGGACGTGGCCGAGCGGCTTGCCATCGACCGGGTGAAGGAGCTTTTCGGCGCCGATTACGCCAACGTCCAGCCCCACTCGGGCTCCCAGGCCAATGCGGCGGTCTACATGGCCCTGCTCAAGCCGGGCGACACGGTTCTGGGCATGAGCCTGGACGCAGGCGGCCACCTCACCCACGGGGCGAAGCCGAACTTCTCCGGCAAGATCTACCACGCGGTGCAGTACGGCCTGGACAAGGCCACCGGCATCATCGACTACGAGCAGGTGGACCGCCTCGCCCGCGAGCACCGGCCGAAGATGATCGTGGCGGGCTTCTCCGCCTACTCCCAGGTGGTGGACTGGCAGCGATTTCGCACGATCGCAGACGAGGTGGGTGCCTACCTCCTGGTGGACATGGCGCACGTGGCCGGTCTGGTGGCCGCCGGGGTCTACCCGAGCCCGGTGCAGATCGCCGATGTCACCACGTCCACGACGCACAAGACGCTGCGCGGGCCCCGCGGCGGGATCATCCTCGCCCGCTCCAATCCCGAAATCGAGAAGAAGCTCAACTCGCTGGTCTTTCCCGGCACCCAGGGCGGGCCGCTGATGCACGTCATCGCCGCCAAGGCGGTGGCCTTCAAGGAGGCCCTGGAGCCGGAGTTCAAGACCTATCAGCAGCAGGTGGTCACCAACGCCCGCGCCATGGCCCGCGTGTTCGTCGAGCGCGGCTACGACGTGGTCTCAGGCGGCACCGACAACCACCTGTTCCTGGTGAGCTTCATCGCGAAGGGGCTGACCGGGAAGGACGTGGACGCCTGGCTCGGCGCGGCGAACATCACGGTCAACAAGAACGCGGTGCCGAACGATCCCCAGTCCCCGTTCGTCACCAGCGGCATCCGCGTGGGGACCCCGGCGGTCACCACCCGCGGAATGGGGGAGGCGGAGGTTCACGATCTCGCGGGCTGGATGTGCGAGGTCATCGACGCGCGCGGGGCCGACGCGACCATCGCGTCGGTCAAGGCCCGGGTGCTCGAGCTGTGCCGCCGCTTCCCGGTCTACGAGCGGTGACCCTGCGCTGCGGGCGACCGGCCGGCGGCGCTCGGCGGGCGCCAAGGCACTGAAGGGCGGAGCGACCCGCGATGCGTTGCCCCTTCTGCGGCGCCCTCGACACCAAGGTGATCGACTCCCGGCTCTCCGGAGAGGGCGAGCAGGTCCGGCGCCGCCGCGAGTGCCTGGTCTGCAAGGAGCGCTTCACGACGTACGAGACCGCCGAGCTCAACCTGCCGCGCGTGGTCAAGAGCGACGGCACCCGCGAGCCGTTCGACGCCCGCAAGCTCGCCTCCGGCATGTCCCGGGCGCTGGAGAAGCGCCCCGTGAGCACCGAGCAGCAGGATGCCGCCCTGGAGCGCCTCCGGCGCAAGCTGCTGTCCCGCGGCGAGCGGGAGATCCAGAGCCGGGCCATCGGTGAGCTGGTGATGGAGGAGCTCCGCGCCCTGGACCAGGTGGCCTACGTCCGCTTCGCCTCCGTGTATCGCAGCTTCGAGGACGTCAACGCCTTCCGCGAGGAGATCGAGCGCCTGGAGCGGCAGCCCTCGCCCGAGGCGCGGCGCAGGCAGATGGACCTGCTCGACAACGGCGAGAAGGACTGATGGCCGACGCCCGGGACTTCGCCTGCATGGCGCGGGCCCTGCGATTGGCCCGCCGGGGCCTGTATACCACCGACCCCAATCCCCGCGTCGGGTGCGTGATCGTGAGCGACGGCCGGGTTGTCGGGGAGGGCTACCACCGGCGGGCCGGCGAGCCGCACGCTGAGCGCAACGCCCTGGCCGCTGCCGGGCCGAACGCCCGGGGAGCCACCGTCTATGTCACCCTGGAGCCCTGCTGCCACCAGGGCCGCACGCCGCCCTGCACCGACGCACTGGTCGAGGCGGGGGTGGCCCGGGTGGTGGCCGCGATGGAAGACCCCAACCCGCTGGTGGGGGGGCAGGGGGCCGGACGTCTGCGGGCGGCGGGGATCGCGATTGAGACCGGCGTGCTCGAGCAGGAGGCGCGTGCCCTGAACCCCGGCTTCGCCAAGCGCATGACCCGCGGGCTGCCCTGGGTCCGCTGCAAGCTGGCCATGAGCCTCGACGGGCGCACCGCCATGGCCAGCGGCGAGAGCCGCTGGATCACGGGCGAGGACGCCCGACGCGACGTTCAGCGCCTGCGCGCCCGCAGCTCCGCGATCGTCACCGGCGTGGGCACGGTGCTGGCGGACGACCCTTCCATGAACGTGCGCCTGAGACCGGAGGAGCTGGGGCTCGACCCCGACCTGGATGTCCGCCAGCCTGTGCGGGTGGTCGTCGACTCCCGGTTGCGTACGCCGCCCACGGCACGGCTGCTCGGCCTTCCGGGGACCGCCGTGGTCCTCTCGGTGGACGACCGCCGGGACCATGCGGGGGCCCTGGAGGCGGCGGGCGCACGGGTGGTGACCATGCCTGAGCAGGCGGGGCGGGTCGACCTGCGGGCGGCTCTCGAGCTGCTGGCGGCCCAGGAGATCAACGAGGTGCTGATCGAGGCCGGCCCCGTGCTGTCCGGGAGCGCTCTGCAGGCGGGCCTCGTCGACGAGCTGGTCGTCTACCTCGCCCCCCACCTGATGGGCGACGCGGCGCGGGGTCTGTTCTGCCTGCCCGGCCTCGAGCGGATGCAGGACCGCGTGGCTCTGGCGATGCGCGATCTGCGCCCCGTGGGTCGGGATGTGCGAATCACGCTGACTCCGTCGGCCGATGCCGGGCGCCGAGCACCCTAGCCCGGCCGCCCTCTACAGAACGGCGGAGACGCAGACCCCACGGAGCGACGAGTGACCTGCAAGGCTTTTCATTCCGGGCGCTTCCGGTGCCCTGGCTGCGATAATCGAGATCCGATCACGGTGTTCTCCGCGTCTGTGCGTTGAGTCGCGGGGGTTGCAGCAGAAGGGGGCCGGAATGTTTACGGGTATTGTTCAGGCGGTAGGCCGGATCGCGGCCGTGGAGGCCCGGGGCGGTGACGTGCGGCTGCGCATCCGCTCCGGCAGGCTCGCGCTCGCCGACGTCGGTATCGGCGACAGCATTGCGGTCAACGGCGTCTGCCTGACCGCAGTGGAGCTGCCGGGCGATGGATTCGCCGCAGACGTGTCAAGAGAGACGCTCTCCCTGACGACCCTGGGCGAGCTGGACACCGGCAGCCGTGTCAATCTCGAGAAGGCGCTTACGCTGGCCACTCCGCTGGGCGGGCACCTGGTGAGCGGGCATGTGGACGGGATGGGCGAGGTGATCGAGCGGCGCGACGATGCGCGCTCGGTGCGCCTTCGTATCCGCGCCCCCGCCGGACTCGCCCGATACATCGCCTCCAAGGGCTCGATCTGCGTGGACGGGACCAGCCTGACGGTGAACGCCGTCGACGGCGCGGTGTTCGATCTCAACATCGTGCCGCACACCCTGGACGAGACCATCATCGGCGACTACGTCAAGGGCACGCGGGTGAATCTCGAGGTGGATCTGCTCGCCCGGTATCTCGAGCGGCTGTTGCTCGGTGAGGGCGCAGCCGATCCCGACGCGACGCAGGGGGTCACGCGCGAGCTCCTGGAGCGGCACGGGTTCACCTGAGCCGTCCGCTCCCGTCGGGCGGGTGGTGCGGAGACAGGTCTTCACTCGGTGAGGTCTATGACGGAAGAAGCCATCAATCCCTTTCTCGACATCGCCGCCCCCGGCATGTTCGGTCTCAAGCCCTATGTGCCCGGCAAGCCGATGTCGGAGCTGGAGCGCGAGCTCGGCATCCGCGACGCGGTCAAGCTCGCCTCCAACGAGAACCCGCTGGGGCCGAGCCCGCGCGCCCGGGAGGCCCTGAGCGGGGTGCTCGACGATCTGGCGCGCTACCCCGACGGCGGCGGCTTCGACCTGCGGCGCGCCCTGGCGGAGCGGCACGGCGTGGCGCCCGAAGCGGTCACCCTGGGCAACGGCTCCAACGACGTGCTGGACATGGTCGCCCGGGCGTTCCTCTGCCCCGGCACCGAGGCCATATTCTCGGAGCATGCCTTCGCCGTCTACCCGATCTGCACGCAGATCGTGGGTGCCACCGGGCAGGTCGCGCCTGCCCACGACGGCAGCCTGGGACCGCAGTACGGACACGATCTCACGGCCATGGCCTCCCTGGTGGGCGAGGACACCCGCGTGGTGTTCATCGCCAACCCGAACAATCCCACCGGCACCTGGGTCGCCGTCGACGAGCTGCTGGGCTTTCTCCAGGAGCTGCCGGACCATGTGATCGCCGTGGTCGACGAGGCCTACTTCGAGTATGTGGACGAGCCCGAGTACCCGGATGCCACCGCCTGGCTGGACCGACTGCCCAACCTGGTGGTCACCCGGACCTTCTCGAAGGCCTACGGCCTGGCGGCGCTGCGCGTCGGCTACGCCCTGTCCCACCCCGATCTGGCGGAGCTGCTCAACAGGGTGCGCCAGCCGTTCAACGTGAGCTCGGCGGCCCAGGCGGCGGCGCTGGCCGCCCTCGACGACGCCGAGCACATCCGTCGGTCCGCAGCGCTCAACCGCCAGGGCATGGCGCAGCTCACCGGCACCTTCGAGGAGCTGGGGCTGGAGTACATCCCCTCGGTGGGCAACTTCGTGACCGTGGACCTGGGCCGGCCCGCCGGCGACGTGGATCGGGCTCTGCTGCGCGAGGGCGTGATCGCCCGCACGGTGGAGGGCTACGGGCTCCCGACCCACCTGCGGGTGACGGTGGGTGTGCCGCAGGAGAACGCCCGTTTCCTGGCGGCGCTGCGCAAGGTGCTGGGCCTGTGATCGACAAGCTCGCGATCATCGGCGTCGGCCTGATCGGCGGCTCCATGGCCCGGGCCCTGCGGGAGGAGGGCGCGGTCAGGGAGGTGGTGGGCTGCGGCCGGTCCCGGCCCAATCTGGAGCGCGCGGTCGCCCTCGGCGTCATCGACCACTATACCCACGACGTCGGCGCCGCCGTGGAGGGTGCGGACTTTGTGCTCGTGGCGGTGCCCCTGGGGGCCATGCACTCCACCTTCCGGGCCATGAGAGGGCGGCTGGCACAGCATGCGGTGATCACGGACGTGGGCAGCGCCAAGGCGAGCGTGGTCCGCGACGCCGGGGACGCCTTCGGTGCGGTCCCGCCCCGCTTCGTGCCCGGGCACCCCATCGCCGGGACCGAGCGCAGCGGGGTCGAGGCCTCCTTCCCCGGGCTGTTCCGCAACCGCAGGGTGATCCTCACCCCGCTGGCCGGGACCGATCCGGATGCGGTGGAGCGCGTGGCCTGGGCCTGGCGCCGCTGCGGTGCGGCGGTCACCCGCATGAGCGTGGAGCACCACGACGAGGTGCTCGCCGCTACCAGCCATCTCCCCCATATGCTCGCCTTCGGGCTCGTGGACGCCCTGGCGCGGATGAAGGAGAACGAGGAGATCTTCCGGTACGCGGCGGGCGGCTTCCGTGACTTCACGCGGATCGCCTCGAGCAACCCGGTGATGTGGCGTGACATCTGCATCGCCAACCGCGAGGCCCTGAGCGCCATGCTCGAGGCCTTCAGCGCGGAGATGACCGACCTGGCAGGCACGATCCGCCGGGGCGACGGTGACCACCTGCTGGAGATCTTCGGGCGTGCCAAGGCCGCCCGGGACCGGTTCGTCGACGGCGCGGACACCGGGGGCGGCGAGTAGGGTATCCGCCCGCGGGGCGATAAGCGCCTGTTTTACATCGCAGAATGCTTTACATCCCGGGGGTCCGGCGGTATCTTTGCCCGCTTTTGGGCACGCATCGCCCACAGGGACCCCATGACCGGCCAGAGCCTGCAATACCATGTCGAGCCCGGCGGCGCGCTGACCGGTCGCGTCCGGGTCCCCGGGGACAAATCGATCTCCCACCGCTCGGTCATGCTGGGGGCCCTGGCCGACGGGGTGTCCGACATTCACGGCTTCCTGGAAGGCGAGGACAGCCTGGCCACCCTGGATGCCTTCCGGAGGATGGGCGTGACCATCGAGGGTCCGCGGGCGGGCCGGGTGGTGGTTCACGGCGTCGGCATGGGCGGTCTGCGCCCCCCGGAGGGCCCCCTGGATCTGGGCAACTCCGGCACCTCCATGCGCCTCCTGTGCGGCCTCCTGGCCGGTCAGGGGTTCGACGTGACCCTCGCCGGCGACGCCTCTCTGTCGCGGCGCCCCATGCGCCGTGTTACCGAGCCCCTGGCGTCCATGGGCGCGGTGATCGAGACCAGCGGGGCGGGCACCGCGCCGCTGGTGATTCGGGGCGGGCATAGCCTGCGGGGCATCGACTACCGCCTCCCCGTGGCCAGCGCCCAGGTCAAGTCGGCCCTCCTTCTCGCCGGGCTGTACGCGGACGGGGAGACCTGCGTGACCGAGCCCGCCCCTACGCGCGACCACACCGAGCGCATGCTGGCGGGATTCGGCTACGACGTGCGGCGGACCGGACCCCGGACCTGCCTGAGGGGCGGCGGGCGGCTGACCGGGGGCCGCATCGACGTGCCCGCCGACATATCCTCCGCCGCGTTCTTCCTCGTCGGCGCCAGCATCGCCGCCGGATCGGACCTGGTGCTGGAGCACGTCGGCATCAACCCGACGCGCGACGGGGTGCTGAGCATCCTCCGGCTCATGGGAGCGGATATCGAGGTCCTGAGCCAACGGGAGATGGGCGGCGAGCCGGTGGCGGACCTGCGGGTGCGCCCGGCCCCGCTCAAGGGCATCCGGATCCCCGAAGAGCAGGTCCCCCTGGCCATCGACGAGTTCCCGGCCCTGTTCGTCGCCGCGGCCTGCGCCGAGGGGGAGACGGTGCTGACCGGTGCGCAGGAGCTCCGGGTCAAGGAGTCGGACCGCATCCAGGTGATGGCCGACGGGCTTCAGACCCTTGGGATCGAGGCCGAGCCCAGTCCGGACGGTATCCGCATCCGCGGGGGCGGCCTCTCCGGCGGCCGGGTGGACAGCGGCGGCGACCATCGCATCGCCATGGCGCTCGCCATGGCGGCGCTACGGGCATCGGGCCCTGTCACCGTCGACGACTGCGCCAACGTCAATACCTCGTTCCCCGGCTTCGCCGATCTGGCGGCCGGCGCGGGGCTCGCGGTGCGCAGCGCGCGGGTCGCCTGAGGGTGGGACGCGTGGTGACCATCGACGGCCCCAGCGGCTCGGGGAAGGGCACGGTCGGACGGCTGCTCGCCCGACGGCTGGGCTGGAGCTTCCTGGACAGCGGCGCCCTCTACAGGGTGCTGGGGCTGGCCGCGCAGCGGGCCGGGATCCCATTGGACGGAGTGGAGCGCCTCGCCGATCTGGCGCGGACGCTGGACGTGGCCTTCGAGGGCGAGGGCGTCCTGCTGGACGGCGAGGACGTGACCGACGCCATTCGCTCCGAGGCGGCAGGAGACGCCGCCTCGCGGGTGGCCGCGGTGCCGGAGGTGCGCCTGGCGCTGCTGGAGCGCCAGCGCGGCTTCGCCGTCGCAGGCGACCTGGTGGCGGACGGGCGGGATATGGGCAGCGTGGTCTTCCCGGACGCCCCGCTGAAGATATTCCTCACGGCGAGCGCCGAGGAGAGGGCCCGTCGGCGCTATAAGCAGTTGAAAGAAAAGGGGTTGGATGTTAATCTTCAAAAGATTATGCGGGAGATCCGGGAGCGCGACGAGCGCGATCGCACCCGCACCGTGGCTCCGCTGCGAGCGCCTGCCGCAGCGATCGAGGTGGAGTCGAGCGACCTCGGCATAGACGAGGTCCTTGATCGGGTCCTGGGAAGGGTGCGAGAGGCCTTCCCGGAGCTCGAGGTATGAGGCTGGCCGGGAGCGCCCGGCCGTGTGTTCAATCGACAACCGCTACCCGCCGGCCGCGGGGAGCGTATGCGGCAAGTCCACAGGAAACCTGATCTCATGTCTGAATCTTTTGCTGAACTCTTCGAAGAAAGCCTTGCCAATACCGAGCTTCGGCCCGGGTCCATCGTCATCGGCACGGTCGTCGACATCGCCGGCGACAACGTGATCGTCAATGCGGGCCTCAAGTCCGAGGGCGTCATCCCCAAGAACCAGTTCATCACCCCCGACGGTGGCCTGGAGGTCTCCGTGGGCGACCAGGTGGAGGTCGCGCTGGATGCCGTCGAGGACGGCTGGGGCGCTACTCGCCTGTCCCGGGAGAAGGCCAAGCGCCATCAGGCCTGGCAGGGCCTGGAGAAGGCGTTCGAGGCCGAAGAGACGGTCACCGGCCAGATCAGCGGAAAGGTCAAGGGCGGCTTCACCGTCGACCTGGGCGAGATCCGCGCCTTCCTCCCGGGGTCGCTGGTCGACATCCGTCCCGTGCGCGACACCTCTTACCTCGAGGGCAAGGACCTGGAGTTCAAGGTGATCAAGCTCGACCGTCGCCGCAACAACGTGGTGGTGTCCCGACGCGCGGTGGTCGAGGAAGAGTACAGCGAAGAGCGTGAGAAGCTGCTGGAGAGCCTCCAGGAAGGGATGGAGGTCAAGGGCATCGTCAAGAACCTGACCGACTACGGCGCGTTCGTCGATCTGGGCGGTATAGACGGCCTGCTCCATATCACCGACATGGCCTGGAAGCGGGTCAAGCACCCCTCCGAAGTGGTCAACATCGGCGACGAAATCATGGTCAAGGTGCTCAAGTTCGATCGCGAGCGCCAGCGGGTGTCCCTCGGTCTCAAGCAGATGGGGGAGGACCCCTGGGTCGATATCTCCCGGCGCTATCCGGAGAGCACCCGGCTGTTCGGCAAGGTCACCAACATCGCCGACTACGGCTGCTTCGTGGAGATCGAGGAGGGCGTCGAGGGTCTGGTCCACGTCTCGGAGATGGATTGGACCAACAAGAACATCCATCCCTCCAAGGTCGTGCAGGTGGGCGACGATGTGGAGGTCATGGTGCTCGACATCGACGAGGAGCGCCGCCGCATCTCCCTGGGCATGAAGCAGTGCCAGGCCAACCCCTGGGAGGAGTTCGCCGAGAACAACAACAAGGGCGATCACGTCACCGGAAAGATCAAGTCGATCACCGACTTCGGCATCTTCATCGGCCTGGACGGCGGCATCGACGGTCTGGTGCACCTGTCCGACATCTCCTGGGACCTGCCCGGCGAGGAGGCGATCCGCGACTTCAAGAAGGGCGAGGACCTGGAGACCGTGGTCCTGTCGGTGGACCCCGAGCGCGAGCGCATATCGCTCGGCATCAAGCAGCTCGACAAGGATCCCTTCTCCAGCTACGTCGCCACCCACGAGAAGGGCAGCATCGTGCGGGGACAGGTCCGTGAGGTCGACGCGAAGGGGGCTGTGGTGGCCCTGGACGAGGGCGTGGAAGGCTACATCCGGGCCTCCGAGCTGTCGCGGGACCGGGTGGAGGACGCCCGCAGCGTGCTCAAGGAAGGCGACGAGATCGAGGCCAAGTTCCTGGGCGTCGATCGCAAGAACCGCACCCTCTCGCTGTCGGTCAAGGCCAAGGACCAGGACGACGAGAAAGCGGCCGTGAAGAGCTTCGGCAGGGATTCCCAGGCCGGCACTGCCACCCTGGGGGACATCCTCAAGGAGCAGATGAACGAGCAGCAGGGCGGGGACTGATCCCAGGGTCCGGGTATCGTCCTCCGGCACAGGCCCGGCCCCGGCTCCGGCCGGTCCCGGGCACCGCAA